>PMFY01000184.1 GCA_003157945.1 Acidimicrobiaceae bacterium
CCCCGCAGGCCACGAAGACGTCGATCATGCGCAGGGCGTTCTCCAGGCTCTTGTCGGCGTTCATGCGGGCCACCGGGCGCCGCTCGGCGCCGTAGGACCCGAGCAGGTCGTCGGGCGCCCACCCGGCCTCCACCGCGGCGAGCTTCCACACCAGGTTGTGCACGTCGGCGACCCCCGTGTTGAGCCCCAGTCCGCCGGTGGGCGGGAACCGGTGGGCGGCGTCGCCCACCAGGAAGACCCGACCGTCCCGGTAGCGCTCGGCGATCTGGCAGGACATGCGCCAGGGCCGCACGTGCTCGATGACGAGCTCGAGGTCGTCGACACCGGCGGCCGCCCGGAAGAGCTCGGCGCAGCGGGCGGGCGTGTAGTCGTCGAACGACTCCGTGGCCGGGTCCCAGTCGTGCATGAACACCCACGTGGACCCGAGGTCGTGGGCCACGAAGACCCCCCGCACCCCGGGGTCCATCGTCCAGTAGAGGGTGGCCGGGCGCTCCCCCACCAGGGGGCGGAGGTCGGCGGCGGCGTGGATCATGACGAAGTCCTGCAGGACGTCGGGCCCCTCCATCGGGATGCCGAGGGCCCCCCGGATCCGGCTGCCCGCGCCGTCGGCGGCCACCACGTAGCGCGACGACACGGTCCGGACGTGCCCGGTGAGGACGTCGCGCAGCGTGCTGGTCACCCCGTCGCCCCCCTGGTCGCCGCCCACCCACTCCACACCCTCCACCAGTCCGGCGACGTGGTCCCGCAGCACCGCCTCGAGCCGGTGCTGGGACAGGTTGCGCAGGGGCGTCGGGGTCACGACGTCGAGTTCGGCGAGCTGGTGCTGCCGCTCGAAGGGGACCCGGCCGAGCTCGTCACCCACCAGCGTCGTGACCCACCGCACCCAGGCGCCGTCCTCGGCCGGGGCGCAGGCGGCCAGCACCCGGTCCATGTCGACGCCGGCCGACCGCAGGATCTCGAAGGTGCGGGCGCTGATGACGTGGGCGGCCGGAGCGGCCAGCGCCCCCGTGCGGCGCTCGACGACCACGTGGTCGATCCCCTGCTGGGCGAGGAGCAGCGAGGCCACGAGGCCCACGGGGCCGCCGCCGACCACCAGGACCGTCGTCTCCTCCGGCAGGCCGTCGACCGGTGGCCCGGGCTCCCCCCCGGTCACAACAGGCCCTCGTAGGCGCCGCCGTCGAGCTGGAGGTTCTGACCGGTCAGGTAGCCCGAGCCGTCGGCGCACAGGAAGGCACAGGCCGCGCCGACCTCCTCGGCGCGGCCGAGCCGGCCGGCCGGGATGGTCGCCGCGATCTCGGCGTACGCCTGCTCCAGGGTGACGCCACGGACGGCCACGGCCAGCTCGGCCATCTGGCGCTGCCGGTCGGTGTCGATGCGCTCGGGCAGGAGGTTGTTGACGGTCACGTTGTCGGCCGCGACGTCCCGGGCGACCGCCTTCATCACCCCGGTGAGCCCCGCACGCGCCCCGACCGACGGGGTCATGAGGACGTGCGGCGACTTGACCATGGCACTGGTGATGTTGACGATCCGACCGAACCGGCGGGCCCGCATGCCGGGCAGCACGCCCTGGACGAGCTCGATGGCCCCGAGCATGTTCGCCTGCAGTGCGTCCGCCCACGCCTCGGCCGATACGTCGGTGAAGACGGCCGGCGGTGGCCCGGCGTTGTTGGTCACCAGGATGTCCGGATCCGGGCAGGCCGCCAGCAGCCGCTGCCGTCCGGCGCTGTCCGACAGGTCGGCGGCCACCCCGCGCACCTCCGTGGCGAACTCCCCGGCGATGGCGGCGGCCACCTGGGCGACGGTGTCGTCGTGGCGCCCGTTGACGACCACCACGACGCCCTCGGCCGCCAGGGCCTCGGCGCAGGCCCGGCCCAGGCCCCGCGTCGACGCGCACACCAGCGCGGTCCGGCCCCGGATCCCGAGGTCCATGTCAGCGCCCCACGGCCGCCCGGGCGCGGGCGAGGTCGTCGATGTCGGCGGGCAGGAAGAAGTCGGGACGGGACGGCCCGGGCTCCCACGAGGCGATGGTGAACGGGTCCCAGTCGTCGCGGCGCTGCCCGGCCTCCCACGCGGCGTCGTCCGTGATCTGGTCCATGTCGCTGAACAGCTCGAACATCCCACCGGCCGGGTCCAGCAGGTACCAGAAGAGGTTGGCCCCGAGGACGTGGCGCCCGATGCCGTAGACCGACGCGTCGGGCCGCTCGGCCACCACGCCCATGCCGGCCAGGCCGATGGCATCGATGTCGTCCATCTCCACGGCGTAGTGGTTCAAGCACGGCACCGGGGCCGGCATCACCAGGAGGTTGTGGTGGTCCGTCGAGCACCGCAGGAAGCAGCCGACGCCCTGGTCGATGGTGTCCGACACCAGGAAGCCGAGCCCGTCGCGGTAGAAGGCGAGCGTCCGGTCGAAGTCGACCGGATGGAGCAGTGTGCGGGAGGCCAGGATGTCCATGACCGTCCCGGCCGCCGACCTAGTAGGTGGTCCCGGCGTCGAGCGCCCGGGTGTGCTCGCGGGCCGCCGACAGCAGCTCCTGGCCGGCGGTCAGCACGGAGAGGTCACCCCGTACCCGGATGCGGCCGCCCGTCAGGGCCTCGGCCGGCGACAACGTGCCGGCGGAGAGCGCCGCGGCGTCCCGGTAGTCGAGCGCGATGGTCACGTCGGCCGCGGCCCCCGTGTCCGCCGTCAGTGGCCCGACCTCCAGCGACAGGGCGCCGTCCGCGGTGCGGAGGACGAGGCGCACGTCGCCGTCGGGTGTGCCCCGCACCTCTTCGGCCACGACGAACCGGCCGTCGGACGCGGCCAGGCCGGCGTCGGGGCCCGGCGCCGGCAGGACCACGCCCTCAAGGGCGGAGTTGAACCCGGCGACCCACTCGGCGGTCAGGAAGCGGGGCACGGACGGCTCCCCGCTCGGGCGGTCACTCCGGGGCGTCCTCGGTGCTCGGGGGCGCCGGAGCCGGGGGTGCCGTCGGTGCCGACGCCATCGGCGCCGTCGCGGCGAGCACCGGTGCACCGGGCCCGTGGGGCTGGGGGATGCCGTGCACGCCACCGGGGGGCAGCACGGCGGCCGGACCCTGGGACGGCGCCAGGGCCGCGGCGTCGACGGCGCTCCGCTTGGAGCGGTTCCGGATCTTGCGGCCGAGCCACGCCACCGGGTCGTACTTGGCGTCGACGACCCGCTCCTTCAACGGGATGATGGCGTTGTCCGTGATCTTGATGTGCTCCGGGC
>PMFY01000485.1 GCA_003157945.1 Acidimicrobiaceae bacterium
TGCTGACCTACAAGGCGTCGGGAGTGTTCAACTTGGCGTTCGGTGCCCAGGCCTTCGTGTCGGCCCTCGCGTACGTGTCGCTCGACCAGGACGGCTGGCCCCGGTGGGCGTCCACCGTCATCGCGGTCCTCGTCATCGGCCCCCTGGTGGGCGTCCTGCTCGACCGACTGCTGTTCCGGCGCATCCGCACGGCCTCGCCGCTGGTCAAACTGGTGCCGTCGCTCGGCCTGCTGGTCGCGCTGCCCCAACTGGCCCTCATCATCGCCGGCTCGACCCCTTCGATTCCGCCGCCGGCCATCGTCGGTGACGCCCAGCGCGTCTACCTGCACCTCGGCTCAGTGCCCCTCAGCGGCCTCGAGCTGTCGATCAGCGCCGCCACCGTCGTGGTGGTGGGCGGACTCGTCCTGCTGTTCCGGTTCACCCCGGTCGGCCTCGAGATGCGCGCCGTGGTGGAGAGCCCGCGGATGACCGAGCTCGCCGGGGTCAACGCCGGCCGGATCAGCGCCTTCGCCTGGATCCTGTCGAGCGTCATGGCGGCCCTGGCCGGGGTGCTGTTGTCGCCCCTCTACTCGCAGTTGGACCCGCAGAACTTCACCGTCCTGCTGGTGTGGGGCGTCGCCGGTGCGGTGATCGGCCGATTCGCCAGCCTGCCGCTGGCCCTCGTGGGGGGCCTGGCACTGGGCATCGCCCAACAGGTGATCGCCGGGTACCTGCCGGCCGGGGTCATCGCCAACGGGCTGCGACCGTCACTGCCGTTCGTGGTCCTGCTCATCTTCCTGCCGCTGACCCGCCAGCGCCAGATCGACGACCCCCTGTCGACGTGCGATCCGCCGTCTTCGGCGGCCGAGGCGGCCATGGTCGGCTACCGCTCGGCGTCCACGGTGGCGACCTCGGAGGGCGCGGTCCACTCCGTGGGGGTGTGGCACCAGCGGCTCGAGTCGCTGCCCGGCTCGCACATGACCGGGATACTCGTCCGTCGACCGACCGCCACCTTCGCCTGGGCGGTCGGAGGACTGACGATCGTGTCGGCGCTGACGTGGGTGCCACCCGACTGGCTGCTGACGATGAACCAGGGGGTGGCCTTCGCCATCATCTTCCTGTCGCTGACCCTGCTGACGGGGATGACCGGGCAGATCTCCCTGTGCCAGGCCACCTTCGCCGGCCTCGGGGGCTTCATGGCCGGTCAGCTGGCCAACCACTTCGGCCTGCCCATCGTGCTCGGCATGGTGGCCGGCGGGCTCCTGGCCGCCGGACTGGGGGTGCTGGTGGCCCTCCCGACCCTCCGACTGGCCGGCCTGCCGCTGGCCCTGGCCACGCTGGCCTTCGCCCTCCTGGCCGACAACATCCTCTTCCCCAACTCGTGGATCGGCAACGGTGCCGGCGGGATCACCGTCCCCCGTCCGTCGGCCGGGCCGGTCAGCTTCGCCGCGGCCAAACCGTTCTTCCTCCTGTCCCTCGTCATCCTGGCCGTGTGCGCCGGTGTCGTGAAGCTCGTGGGCGACGGGACCATGGGTCGCTACCTCTCCGCCGTGCGCGGCAGTGAGCTGGCGGCCAACGCGGTGGGGATCGACGTCTACCGGCTCCGTGTCCTGGTATTCGCACTGTCGGCGGCCCTGGCCGGGGTGGGCGGCGCCCTGTTCGGTTCGCTCGAGGGATCGCTGTCGGCCAACGACTTCGGCTACCAGATCTCTGCGGTGCTGCTCGTGGTGGTGGCCATCGTCGGCCTCGGCTCCATCGCCGGCGCCGTGGTGGCCGGCGTCGTCTACACGACGCTCCAGGTGGCGGTGACCTCGCTGCCGTCGCGGTACGCCGGCCTGGTGGCGGTGCTGTTCGGCCTGGCCACGCTCAGCTACACCCGCCACCCGGAAGGCTTCCTCGACTTCCTCAGTGGCCGGGTCCAGGCGTCGATCGCCGACCGTCGGGGCCGTCGACTCGGTCGCACCCCGGTCGCCGGTGGCCCGATGGACGGGGGCGTCGGTGGCCGGTCCTCGACGCCCGACCCGGTGGCGGGGGGAGCGGAATGACCACAGTCGACGGTCGGCCACCACCGCTCCTCGTGGCCCACGGGATCACCAAGCAGTTCGGCGGCATCACCGCACTGGACCACGTGGACATGGACGTGGCCGCCGGGGAGTCGGTGGGTGTGGTGGGACCGAATGGCGCGGGCAAGACCACGCTGTTCAACTGCCTGTTCGGGCTCGAGGCACCCGACGAGGGCTCCGTGGTCTTCGATGGCCGGCGCATCGACCGGTTGCCGGTGTGGAAGCGCAGCCGGCTGGGCATCGGCCGGACGTTCCAGCGGATGGAGCTGTTCGAGGGGATGACGGTCGCCGATCACCTGCTGGTCGCCGAGCAGGCCGCGAGCGGGACGGTGCGGATCTGGCGTGACTTCATCCACCGCGGGGGCCCGAGCCCCGCCGAGCTCCGACACGTGGAGCAGGTGCTCGAGCTGTTGGGACTGGCCGCGCTGGCCGGTCGCCCCGTGGACACGCTGGACCTCGGGCACGCCCGGCTGGTGGAGCTCGGCCGGGCCATGATGGGCACGCCCCGGCTCCTCATGCTCGATGAGCCGTCGTCCGGGCTCGACGCGGAGGACACGGACCGGCTGGCGCGGATCCTGGGCGAGACGCGCCGGACCACCGGGGTGGCCGTCGTGCTGGTGGAGCACGACCTCGCCCTCGTCGAGTCCGCGGTCGACCGCCTCTACGTCCTCAATTTCGGCAAGGTGCTGGCCACCGGGGCGGTGGACGAGGTGTTGGCCGACCCCGACGTCCGCCGCGCCTACCTCGGGAGCACGGCGTGAGCGCCGCGGGGCGCGAGCCGACGCCGGCGGACGGTCCGGTGGCGGACGGCCAACCCCTCTTGGAGCTCCGCGACGTGGGCGCCTCCTACGGCCCCTACCAGGCGCTGTTCGAGGTGTCGTTGACGGTGCGGGCCGGACACGCACTGGCCCTGGTCGGGGCCAACGGGGCCGGCAAGTCGACGGTGGCCCGGGTGGTGTCCGGCCTGGTGCCGACCACGCGGGGCACGATCCGGTTCGACGGTCGGGACATCACCGGGAGGCCGGCGTACGAGATCGCCCGCATGGGACTGTCCCAGCTCACCGAGGGGCGCTCGGTCTTCGCGTCCCTGACCGTCGAGGAGAACCTCACGCTGTCCTTCCGGCGCGCCCTCGGTCGCCGGGGTGTGGCCGACGCCCTGGACCGTGCCTACGCCGCCTTCCCCCGGCTGGGAGAGCGGCGCACCCAGTCGGCGGGGACCCTGTCCGGCGGCGAGCAACGCATGCTGGCGCTCGCCCGAGTGCTGGTGCTCGAGCAACGGCTGCTCGTGGTCGACGAGCTGTCCTTCGGGTTGGCCCCGGTGGTGGTCGACGAGGTCTACGCCGCCCTGGAACAGGTGCTGGCCTCGGGGACGTCGCTCCTGCTGATCGAGCAGCACGTGGACCGAGCCCTGGTCCTGGCCGACGACGTGGTCGTGCTGAGCAAGGGCCGGGTCGTCTACGAAGGGCCGGTGGCCGGGGTCGAGGGTCGCCTCGGCGACCTGGTGCTCGGCCGGCCCGACCCCGCGGCGGGGTAGGCCGACCGGGCCACCGGACGGAAGAGTCGTGGCCGGACCGGGCCCGTCGTGGCGGGACCGGTCCGGCCACCCAGACCGACTACGCCAGGCTGAAGGGTGGGACGCCGGACGAGATGCCCTTGAACAGCTCGCCCTTCGCCGCGGCCAGCTCCGCCGGGGTCCACATCGAGTCGCGGTGGAGCTCGCCCACCGGGTGGAAGCCGCCCATGGCCCAGATGTCGCCGCCGTAGACGATGAAGTTCTGACCGCTGATGTCGGCGGCCTCGTCGGTGGCGAGGAACGTCACCAGCTGGGCCACGTTGCGGGGGTCGAACTTGTCGAACCCGTCGTCGGCCTTGGCCATCTCACCGAAGATGTTCTCGGTCATACGCGTGCGGGCCCGTGGGCTGATGGAGTTGCTCGTGATGCCGTACCGTCCGAGCTCGCGGGCGAGGACCCAGGTCATCGAGGCGATGCCGGCCTTGGC
>PMFY01000183.1 GCA_003157945.1 Acidimicrobiaceae bacterium
GGCGTGATGAACATCATGCTGGTCTCGGTGACGGAGCGGATCCGGGAGATCGGGCTCCGCAAGGCGCTCGGGGCGACCCCCCGCGTCATCCGCCGCCAATTCCTGGTGGAGGCCTCCGTGCTCGGCACGGTCGGAGGTCTCCTCGGGGCCGCGCTCGGCGTGATCGGCGCCGAGGTACTGCCGCACTTCATCTCCGATCCGATCACCGTCTCGCCGGTGGCGGCGGTGGGCGCCATCGTCGTCGCCATCGTCATCGGCATCGTCTTCGGTGTCTACCCGGCGAGCCGGGCCGCCAAGCTCCCACCCATCGACGCCCTCCGCAGCGAATGAGTCCACCGTGCCCGTCCGACCCCACCACATGAATCCGACCCCCCACATCCCGAGCCGGTCCACACCGGCGACAACGAAGGAAGCAGCCATGCACAACCCCAGCAGCACCCCCACCGGAACCACCCGGACGCAGCCCCGTCGGCGCAGCCTCCCCACCCGCCGGATCGCCGTGCTCGGCGCCGTCGGCGCGGCCGGACTGGCGTTCGCCGCCTGTGGGGGTTCGTCGGGCGCGTCGACCGCGACGTCGGCGCCCGCATCCCCTTCGGGTTCCCCGTCGGGCTCGTCGACGACACCCAGCACGCTTCCCGGTGCCTCGGGAACGATCGCCGCGGTCAGCGCCAGCTCACTCGAGGTCCAGAACACGGAGTCCGGGCAGACCACGGTGAACTACACCTCGTCGACCGTCATCCGTCAGATCACCACGACCAGCGCGTCAGCCGTCACCGTCGGATCGTGCATCTCCGCCTTCGGCAAGCCGACCTCGACCGCCAAGACGTCGTCGCCCTTCGGTGAGCCCATCACGGCGACGACGGTGTCGGTCTCCCAGCCGGTGTCCGGTGCCTGCGAACGGGGCGGCTTCGGTGGCCGTGCCGGCGGCTTCGGCGGTGGCGCGGGCGGCACGGCCCCGGGTGGCACGCGGCCCTCCGGTGGGACCTTCCGGCCGCCGTCCGGGCGCACCTTCGGCAACGGCAGCTTCGGTGCGGCGTCCGGTCAGGTGACCGCCGTGGCCGGCTCGGTGGTGACGGTCGCCGAGACGAACCCGCAGACGAAGACGCCCACGTCGGTCACGGTGACCCTCACCTCCACCACGACCTTCACCACCACCCAGACCGGCACCGCCGCCGCCATCGTGGTCGGACAGTGCGCCCGGGCGACCGGGACGGCGGACAGCACCGGGGCGATCACCGCCCAGGACCTGACCGTCTCGGCGCCGACGAACGGGTCCTGCACCAGCGGCTTCGGATTCCGTGGTGGGTTCGGCGGCGGTGCCGGTGGCGGTGCCGGTGCCGGGGGCGCAGCGGGTTCGGCCCCGGGTGCATGATCCGTCGGGCGTGATCGCCACGCCCGCTCCCCTCGCACCGGACCCCGTCGTCCCTCCCGACGCGCCGACGGACGCACCTCCGTCGCCGCGTCGATCGGTGCGGCACGTGCCGTGGCGGTCACTCGTCGCCCTCGTCGTGGTGGCGGCCGTGGTGGTGGCGTGGGTGCTCACCCGTTCGTCCGGCCCGGCGTACCGCACCGCGCCGGTGGCGATCGGCTCCGCCGTCGCCACCCTCTCGAGCGTCGGCACCGTCACCCCCGTCCAGCAAGCCGATCTCACCTTCGCCACGGCCGGGACCGTGGGCACCGTCGACGTGAGCGTGGGCCAGCAGGTGACCGCCGGACAGGTGATCGCATCGCTCGACCCGACGTCGCTCCAGACCGCCGTCATCGACGCGCAGGTGGCACTGGCGTCCGCCCAGGCCACGCTGGCATCGGACGAGACCGCTCAGACCGACGCCGCCACCTCGACCTCCACCGGCTCGACCGGCTCGACCGGCTCGACCGGCTCGACCGGGAGCCACTCCGGCAGCGGATCGGGGACGTCCGGTTCCACGGGCACGGGCTCGACGGGGTCGAGCGCGGAGGTGGCGAAGCTCCAGGCGACCCTGGTCGCCGACCAGCACAGGCAGGACGCCGCAGCGTCCGCTGCCGGGGCCGCACTGGCGACCGCCACGACGGCGTGCGCCTCGACGTCCACGTCCGCGTCGGCCGGGACCGCTGGCGCCACCCCGGACACCCCGAGCGGTGGTGCGCCATCCGGCGGTGGCGGTGGCGGGGGTGGCGGGGCCGAGACCTGCACCCAGGCCCTCGCCACGGCCACGTCGGCCCACCAGGCGCTCGTGGCCGCCATCGCCCAGGTCACCAAGGACGAGGCGGCGCTGTCGGCGGCACTCGGACTCGCATCCACCGGTGGCACCGGCACGCCCGGTCAGGGCGGAACGGACCCGTCGGCCGCCATCGCGACGGCCACCGAGACCGCCTTCGTGACGTCCGTCGACGCGACCACCACGGCGGCCACGTCCTCCACTTCCGGTTCGGGCACGTCCGGCACCGGTGGGTCGTCGACCGGGTCGTCCTCGGCCACCAGCGGGCATACCCGGACGGTCACGGCCCAGGTGATCGCCCTCGACGAGACGAACGTCGACGCGGCCCAGGCCGCGCTCGAATCGGCGCAGCAGGACGTCGGGGACGCCAACCTGATCAGCAACATCTCCGGAACCGTCGGCTCCGTCACGCTCGCCGTCGGACAGTCGGTCGCCGCCGGATCGCCCTCGGCCACACCGCAGGTGGTCGTGGTGGGCCCCGGCGACGACTACCAGGTGGCGACCACCGTCCCGGTCACCGAGGTGGCGAAGGTGAAGGTGGGCCAACAGGCACTCGTGACCCCCGACTCCAGCTCCTCGACCATCGTCGGCACGGTGACCGGCATCGGCGTGCTGGGTACCACGTCGACGTCGACGACCACGTATCCGGTCACGATCGGCATCCAGTCGACCGAGCTCGGCCCGTTCTCCGGGGCGGACGCCACCGTCCAGATCGTCCTCGCCCGGGCCACGGGCGTCACCACCGTGCCGACGTCCGCCGTCAGGTCGGTCGGCACCCTCCGTACGGTGACCGTGATCGACGGCACCACCCCGAAGGTGGTCCGTGTGACGGTGGGGACGACCGGCACTCTGCGGACCCAGATCCTTTCCGGTGTCCGGGTGGGGCAGGTCGTGTCGTTGGCGGAGATGGCCGCCCCGGTCCCGTCGTCCTCGACCACCACGCGCTCAGGGCTCGCCGGCCTGTCGGGGTCCGGCGGCTTCGGAGGCACCGGGGGCTTCGGCGGTGCCGGTGGGTTCGCCGGAGGGACGGGGGGCTTCGGCGGCACCGCCCGCGTCGGGGGTTAGCGGTGTCGTCCCGGTCGGCCGGTGGCGTGGCCGGTCCGGACGGACGTCCCGGCGCGACCGTCGGGCCGCCGGGTCAGGGGTAGCGTCGCCGCCATGACCGACGACCAGCTGGCCCTCGAGGCCGTGCACGACACCGGGGTGCGACGGCTCCAGCACGCCTATGCCGACGTCGTCAACCGGCGGGCCTGGTCCGAACTCAAGTCGCTGTTCCGTCCCGACGCCGACGTCGTGATCGACACCCGGGTCGGTGACCCCCTGCGGCTCGTGGGTGGGGCGGAGGTGGGCGCCTTCATCGGCTCGGCCATCGCCCGGTTCTCCTTCTTCGAGTTCGTGATCCTCAACGCCCACATCGCGTTCCCCGACGGGGTCGACGCCGGCTCGGCGGTGTGCCGGCTGTTCATGTGCGAGCTGCGCCAGGACGAAGCCACGCAGCGGTTCACCACCGCCTTCGGGCTCTATCACGACCGGTACGTCCTGGAAGGGGGGCGGTGGTGGTTCGCGCAGCGGCGCTACCACTCGCTGGCCCGCCACGGCGGGGTGCTCGACATCTTCGGGCTGCCCGCCGAGCCCGGCATCGAAGTCCCCGGGTTCTGACCCCGGCGCCCGGCGCATCATCCACCGGTGCCGCGACGCGTGGGAGCATCGGGGCATGCCGCTCCTCGTGGTCCGACATGCACGCGCCGGTCGGCGCAGCGCCTACGACGGGGACGACCTCGACCGCCCGCTCTCCCCACGGGGTCGTGCCCAGGCCGAGGGCCTGGTCCCCCTGCTGGCCGGCTACCGGCCCCGCCGGATCCTGTCGAGCCCGGCGGTCCGGTGCTTCGAGACGGTCCGTCCCGTCGCCGAGGCCCTGGACCTACCCATCGAGTCGGTGGGCGAGCTGGCCGAGGGACACGGCTCCGAGGCGCTCCACCTGCTCCACCGGATGGCCGGGGAGACGGCCGTGCTGTGCACCCACGGCGACATCGCCGCCGAGCTGCTCGACGAGCTGGCGCCCGAGCTGTCCGCCAAGGCCCGCTACAAGCTCCGCCTGCTCAAGGGCGAGGTGTGGGTCGTGCGGTCCGCCGGCGATGCCCTCGAGATCGTCGACCACCTCCACCAGGCCCCCCGTCGGTGACCCGGTCCCGGCCCCCGGATCGTCGGACCGGCGACCGGGCGACCGCGCCGCCCCGCCGGTGGTGACCGACCGGACCGCGGTCGACCGACCGCTACGCTGACCGCCCGATGACCGACCCGCTCCGCTTCGACCCGGGTTCCCACCGCACCTTCCGGATCGTCGGGCGGGCCTACGACGTCGAAGCGCGGACGATCACCCTGCGGTACGCGCTCGACGACCGGACCGAGTTCACCGAGACCATCACCTTCGAGACCCCACCGGGCCCCGGCGCCGACCCCGGCGGGCCGACCGGTGTCGGCTTCGAGCGGGCCCTGCTCCACCTGCACGTCGCCGCGGGCACCAGCTACTACAAGACGGCCGCCCCGGCGCAGGTCGTCGTCGAGGGTGAGTCGCTCAGCGCTCCGGAGCTCGAGCTCTACCACCGCCTGTACGACGAGGGCCTCCGCGAGTTCGCCGTCACCAACGGACTGGCCGTACCTCGGCCGGTGGCCGTCGTCGCCGGTCGGGGTGAGGCCGGCCACCCGCTGCCGCCTCCGGGCGCGCTCCGGCCGGGCCTCCTGGTGCCGATCGGCGGGGGCAAGGACTCGATGGCCCTCATCGAGTCCGTCCGGCACCTCGCCCCCCGTCTCTTCGCCGTCAATCCGCACCCGCTGGTCCTGGAGCTGGCCGACGAGGCGGGCCTGGACGTGGTGGTCGTCCGCCGGCGGCTCGATCCCGGCCTGGCCGCACTCAACACCGCCGGGGCGTTGAACGGGCACGTCCCCATCACCGCCATCGTCTCGCTCATCGCCGTCGTGGGGGCGTTCGTCCACGGCTACGACACCGTGGCCATGGCCGTGGAGCGGTCGGCCAGCGAGGAGACCGTCACCGTGGGCGGTGTGGCGGTCAACCACCAGTACTCGAAGAGCCGCGAGTTCGAGCTCCTCCTGGCCGACCTGGTGCGCCGAACCGTCGCCCCCGAGCTGACGTACGGGTCGGCGCTCCGGCCCTACTCGGAGCTGGCCATCGCCCGGGCGTTCGCCCGGCTCACCCGCTACCACGGGACCTTCTGCAGCTGTAACTCCGCCTACCGCCAGGGCGCCGACGCGGCCGACCGCTGGTGCGGGCACTGCCCCAAGTGCCGGTTCGTCGGACTGATGCTGGCGCCGTTCCTCGAGCCGGACGAGCTGACCGCCATCATCGGGACCGACATGTTCGGCGATCCCGGACAGGTGCCGGGGTTCGCCGCCCTCATGAGCGACACCGACAAGCCGTTCGAGTGCGTGGGGGAGCGGCGGGAGTCCGCGGTGGCGCTGCGGCTCCTGGCCGGTCGGCCGGCGTGGCGGAACTCGGCGGTGGTCGCGGCCCTGGCCCCGGTGGCCGAGGCCCTCGTCGGCGACGAGGACGTGGCCGACCTGCTCACCCCCGACCCCGGCCTGGCCTTCGACGACCCGGCGGTGGCCGCGGCCGTCGACGTCCTGCTGGCGGGGGACCGGTGACGTCCGAGCGGCTGTCCCTCGAAGGTGTCCTGGCCCGGCGCGTGGCCGTGTGGGGCATGGGGGCGGAGGGGCTGTCCCTGGCGGCCCTGGCCGTCGGGCGGGGGGTCGAACCGGTGCTGGTCGACGACCAGCCCGACGCGGCGGCCGATCGGGTGGCCGGTGCGCTGGGCGACGCCCGGCCGGTCCTCCTGCCGGCCGACGTGGACTGGGCCGATGTCGACGTGGTGGTGCGGGCGCCGGGCGTGAGCCGCTACCGACCGGAACTGCTGGCCGCCGCCGCCGCCGGGGCGCGGGTGACGACGGCCATGGCGGTGTGGCTGGAGGACCATGCCGACGCACCGGTGGTGGCCATCACCGGCACCAAGGGCAAGAGCACGACGGCGGCCCTGGCCGCGGCCATCCTCGAGGCCGACGGGCTCGAGGTGGCTCTGATCGGCAACATCGGCGTCCCGGTGCTCGACACCTACGCCCGGCCCCGGCCCGACGCCTTCGTGGTCGAGGTCTCCTCCTACCAGGCGGCCGACGTGACGCGGTCCCCCGGGGTCGTGGTGCTGACCAGCCTGGCTCCCGACCACCTCGACTGGCACGGCGGCGAGGAGGCCTACTACCGGGACAAGCTGCGCCTGGTGGAGGCCGGACGCCCGGACGGGTCCGTGGCGCTGGCGGTCAGCGCCGGCAACGCCGAGGCGGTCCGCCGGACGGCCCATCACCGCGACCGCACCCTCTACGGGCCCGAAGGCCGGGTCCGGGTCGACGCCGGCGGATGGGTCGTGGTGGACGGCACCCGGGTGGCCGATGCCGGGCGTCTGCGGGTCCCCGGTCGGCACAACGCCTGGAATCTCTGCGGCGCGGTGGCCGGCGCCCTGCTGCTCACGGGGT
>PMFY01000006.1 GCA_003157945.1 Acidimicrobiaceae bacterium
GGGCGAGGCCGACGACCTCGTGGCCCGCGCTGATCAGATCGGGGATGACGGCGGACCCGATGTGGCCGGAAGCTCCGGTGACGAAGACTCGCATGTGCTGACCTCCTGGGGTGGGGCGCCCGGTCGGGGGACCGGGTCGGCTGTTGATGACAGGTACTGACATCACCCTACCATCGATGACAGTGGCTGTCATCTCCTCCTACACTGACCGGATGGGTCGATGGGCACCGGACGNNCGGACCTTCTTCCGGCACTTCGCCGACAAGCGCGAGGTCCTGTTCTCGGGTGCGGTGGCGTTCCGGGAGTTCCTGGTGGCCGAGGTGGACGTCGCACCGCCCGACGTCCCACCGCTGGAGGTGGTGGCCGCCGCCTTCTCCTCGGCCTCCGACGCGTTCTTCGAGGAGCGGCGCGACCTCGTGCGCGGTCGCCAGGCCATCATCGACGCCAACGTGGAGCTGCAGGAGCGCGAACGGATCAAGATGGCGTCGGTCGCCTCGGCGCTGGCCGACGCCCTCCACCTGCGGGGGGTGGGCGAGCCTGCCGCCGGGCTCGCCGCCGAAGCCGGGGTGGTCGTCTTCACCATCGCCTTCGACGAGTGGGTCCGTGCCGCAGGTGGCACCACCCTGTCGGAGCGGATCTGGGCCCTGATCGAGGAATTGCGGGCCCTGACGGCCGCATCGGCGCCGGGTGCCCGTCACCGACGGTGACAGGCGCGACCTGCCGGCGACCTCCGTCCGGGTCAGGGGTCAGCGGTCAGACGACCAGGCCCCTCCCGTGGATCGGCGGCAGGTCGAGGGCGGTCAGCAGGCCGGGCGCACCCTCGACCACGGCGGGCACGGCGTTGACCAGGCGCATGGCGGTGGCCTTGAGCCCGCCCGTGTTGTGGTCGCCGTCCCGTCCCATGAGCTGCATGTCGACGGTGTAGGTCGGCTCGCCGGTGAGGATCACCCGGTAGCAGCCCTGGCCGGCCGGCTGGGGCCAGTCGGGGGCGAGGTCGTCGCGCAGGCGGGTGACGTGCTCCAGCACGATGACCGCCCGGCCGTCCTTCATGCCGCGCAGCTCGAAGTGCAGGGCGGCCGCCGTCCCCTTCTCGATCGTCCCGGCGTCGACCTCGAAGGTCTCCGGCGCCGGCACCCGCTCGTACCACTCGACCAGGTCGCCGTCGAGATCCACCTCGAGGCCGGCGGCCAGTTGGCGGACGACGCTGCCCCAGGCCATGGTCATGACCCCGGGCTGGAGGATCATGGGCACGTCGTCCAGGGGCCGGCCGAACCCCATGATGTCGAAGAGGACCATGGGCTGGTTGTAGGTGTTGTAGTTGAGGACCTCGGAGCAGCGGAGCTCGTCGATGCGCTCGCTCACCCCGGTGAGCACCAGCGGCAGCGCGTCGTTGGCGAAGCCGGGGTCGACCCCGTTGACGAAGAGGGAGACCCCGCCCTCGACGGCCCCGGCGGCCACCCCGGCGAACAGGCCGTCGTCGACCACGCCGTAGGGGTACTGGAGGAAGACCGGCCCGGAGGAGACCACGTTGATCCCGGCCCGCAACATGCCGGCCATGTCCTCGAGGGCCTCCATCAGGCGGTCGTCGGCCATGGCGGTGTGCACGATGCAGGCGGGCTTCAAGGCGAGCAGCACGTCGATGTCGCTCGTGCCGGACACGCCGAGGGTGCGGCCCAGGCCGGCCAGCTCGCCCGCGTCGCGGCCAACCTTGTCCGGGTTGGACACGAAGAGCCCCACCAGTTCGAGCTCGGGATGGGCGTCGATCCCGGCCAGCGTGTTCCGCCCGACGTTGCCGGTGGCCCACTGCACGATGCGGTAACCCATGGCGCTGTCTCCTTAGAGGTCGGGGAGCGGGAACTCGAGGTTGGGCGACTGCAGTCCGCCGTCGACCTCGATGATCTTGCCGGTGACGTAGGCGCCGGCGGGTGAGGCGAGGTACAGGATGGCCGATGCGATGTCGTCGACGTGGCCGAGGCGCCTGAGCGGCGTGGCGTCCTCCATGGCGGTGCGCAGCTCGTCGCTCGACATGACGATGTCCAGGGCCGACGTGGCGGTCGACCCCACGCCGATGGCGTTGACACGAATGCGCGGTGCGAGGTCGCGCGAGGCCAGGCGGGTGTACTGCTCGAGCGCGCCCTTGACCGTCCCGTAGGCGAGGTAGCCGCGTCCGGCCACGTGGCCCATGACCGAGGAGATGGAGACGATGGCACCACCGGGGTGGTCGCCCTCGAGCATGCGCGGCACGGCGGCCCGCACGAGCGCGTGGCCGGCCGAGACGTTGAAGCGGAAGGCCTCCTCCAGGAAGCGGGGCGACGTGTCCAGCAAGGGGCGCGGCATGGTGCCGCCCATGTTGTTCACGACGATGTCGAGCCGGCCGAANNGCCATGAGGTCGAAGTCCGTGAGGTCGCCCGGCACCACGACGGCGCGTCGGCCGGCGGCCTCCACCTGCGCCGCGACCTCCCGCAGCTGGTCCTCGGTCCGGGCGGCGAGCACGACGTCGGCCCCAGCCTGGGCGAGCGCAATGGCCGAGGCGGCGCCGATGCCGCGCCCGCTGGCGGTGACGATGGCGACCTGGTCGGTGACGAGGAATCGATCGAGGATCATCCGGCGAATGTAGTTGGCCGGCACCGGGGGCGCGCTGGGGGGGTTAGGTCGGATCGGGCCCGGTGGGACCGGACGCGCGTTCGGCT
>PMFY01000390.1:0-1369 GCA_003157945.1 Acidimicrobiaceae bacterium
CGGCGAAGAAGATGTCCTCCTGACGCCACATCACCCCTTTGGGCATCCCCGTCGTGCCGCCCGTGTAGAGGACGTACAGATCGTCGGGGGACCGGGGACCGGCGTGGCGTCCGCCGCCGGCCGCGGCCAGCGCGTCCTCGTACGGCGTGGGTGGGGCGCCCGTCGATGCGACCACCGGGTCGTCGGCGGTGGGGACGGTGCCGTCCTCGATGACCAGGAGGTCGAGCGGCCGGCCGGGTGCACCGCCCGCCAGCGAGTCGGCGACGAGCCGGGAGAGCTCTCGTTCGTAGACGAGTGCCTCGAGGTCGGCGTTGTCGACGACGTAGCGGAGCTCGGGGGCGACGTAGCGGAAGTTCAGGTTGATCGGCACGGCCCGGGCCTTGTAGCAGCCGATCATGGTCTCGACCCACTCGGCACGGTTGCGGGCCAGGATCCCCACGTGGGCGCCGGGGGTCCGGCCGGTGGCGATGAGGTGGCGGGCGACGCGGTCGGCCCGGTCGTCGAGCTCCCGGTAGGTCAGGCGGACGTCCCCCGCCACGAGGGCCAGGCGGTCGGGCACGGTGTCGACCACCAGCTCGAACAGGTCGGCCAGGTTGAACTGTCGCTCGGTCACTGCTCATCTCCTCCGTTTCCGCGGGCTCGCGGTACGCCCGGACATCGTCGGCCCGGCACCCGTGCGGGCGGCGCACCCTGTCGGATTGCCGCTCCGTGTGGCCCGTAGCATGCTGCTCCGGAACCCGGAACGGTAGCCACTGCGGCCGCCACCGGCTCCGCAGGACGACGACGGGTCGCGCCAGCGACCCGAAGGGGGACGAATAGTGACCGAAGGCACGGGAACCACAGCGGGCATTGCCGGCTACACCGCCCTGGTGACGGGTGGAGGCAGCGGGATCGGGCTCGGCACCGCCACCCGGCTGGTGCGGGACGGCGCGCACGTGACGATCTGCGGCCGCACCGAGGAGAAGCTGGCTACGGCGGTGACGGAGCTCGAGGGGGTGGCGGCGAGGTCGGAGGCCGCGGGCCTGCCGGTCGGCTCGGCCCGCTATGTCGTCGCCGACGTGACGGTCGAGGAGCAGGTCGGCGCGGCCGTGGCCGAGGCCGCCGGGCCGCGTCGGCACCTCGACATCCTGTTCGCCAACGCCGGTGGCTCGCACACCATGGGTCCCATCGCCGAGGCCGACCTCGAGGGTGTCCGGGCGACCGTCGACCTGAACATGATCGGTACGTTCCTCTGCATCAAGCACGGCGCACCGCTGATGGCAGCCGGCACCGGGGAGGGCGTCGGTGGCACCCCGGCGCCCGGTGGCTCGATCATCGGCATGTCCTCCGGGGCCGGCCACTTCCCCCACCGGTACCTCTGGGCCTACGG
>PMFY01000390.1:1425-12209 GCA_003157945.1 Acidimicrobiaceae bacterium
ACCGTCGAGGACATCGCCGCCGCCGTGCGCTTCCTGGCCGGTCCGGAGTCGGCGTGGATCACCGGGGAGGCGTTGGCCGTCGACGGGGGGCACCACCTGCGCCGCGGTGCCAACTACGGGCTGCTGTTCGGGTAGCGCCGGCCGCCGCCCGGACGGACGGCGGCGGTCCCACGGCTAGCGCCGGCCGCCGTCCTGACGGACCGCGGCGGTCCCGCGGGGCGCCCCGCCCTTTCCCGGGCGGTCGTCGCGCGGATAGCGTGTCGGGTGCAGGGCCGTCCGGAGTCGTATCCGTACGGGGTTGCGTGTGCCTGGGGGAGTCCCGGACCGACCGTCCGGACCGCGGGCACACGTGGGGGTCAGCACCGCAACGGAGGTTCTCATGTCGCGACCATCGATTCTTCAGTCGGCTGTCCGCCGCGCCCGGGCGGCCGCGCCGATCGCCGGTGCCGCCCTGCTGCTCGGACTGACCGGGGCCGCCGCGTCGGCGACGCCGGCCGGTGCCGCCGGTGCCGCCGGATCGCCGGGGGCCCAGCCCTCCGTCGTACTGACCGTGCCGACCGCCCTGCACCACGGGTACCGGCACGGCGCCGTCCCGCGCGAGACCCGGGACGTCTCAGGCGTCGAGGCCCTGGGGTACGCGCTGCAGGTTCCGGGCCACCAGTCGGCCCGGGCCGCCAGCAAGCTCGTGCGCTACGGCGGCGGTCTGACCGCCGGTGACCTGACCGCGGCCGGGGTGACCACCGGGCCGCCGCAGGTGTACCTCGTGTTCATGGGCGACCAGTGGGGGACCGAGTCGACCAGCGGTGGGCAGGTCCACTTCAGCGGCGACCCCGACGCCTTCGCCCCCGCCCTCCAGACGCTGTACGCCGGCCTCGGTACCGGCGGTGAGCAGTGGAGTGGGACCATGACGCAGTACTGCGACGGCGCGGCCTTCGGGGCCACCGTGTGCAGCGAGGGCGACACCCAGATCCCCTACCCGACGGGCGGGGTGCTCGCCGGCATCTGGTATGACAACTCCGCGTCCGGACCCAACTCCGCCACCGCACAGGAGACGGCGGGACTGACCGGGCACCAGCTGGCCGCCGAGGCCGAGGCGGCCGCCAGCTACTTCGGCAACTCGGATCAGGCCTCCAACCGGGACACCCAGTACGTCATCGTGTCGCCGACCGGCACGAATCCCGACGGATGGACCGATCCCCGGGGCGGCTACTGCGCCTACCACGACGACACGCACGACGGCTCGATCGACGGCGGGGGGGCGGTGGGCGGCCCCATCGTCGCCTTCACCAACCTGCCGTACGTGCCCGACGCCGGAGCCGACTGCGGCGCCGGCACCGTCACCAGCCCCGGCACCCTGGACGGCGCCACGGAGGCGGCGTCCCACGAGTACGCCGAGACGATCACCGACCAGTTCCCCGAGGGGAACCCGGTCCCGGGCTGGATCAACACTGGTGGTGAAGAGGTGGGCGACCTGTGTGCCTACGTGTCGACCGGCCCCGGGGCGATGTTCGACCTGGCCCTGGGAGACGGCAACGTGGTGGTCCAGGGCATCTGGTCGAACAAGGACGGCGGCTGCTCGGACGGTGAGGCGAACTACACCTATACCCCCACACTCGCCAAGTTCGGTCCCGCGTCCGGCACCGCCGGGTCGTCGGTCACGGTCACGGGCACGAATCTCGGGACGGCCACCTCCGTCCTGTTCGGCGGCGTGCCGGGCTCGGTCACCTCGGACACCCCCGGCGCCGTCACCGCCACCGTGCCGGTCGGGGCGGTCAGCGGCCCCGTCACCGTGGACACCACGTTCGGGGACGTGACCTCCACCACCGCGTTCCACGTGGCGCCGTCGATCACCTCGTTCGCGCCGACCGTCACCACCCGGGGCGCCACGCTGGCCATCACGGGCTCGGGCCTCAGCGCCGCCAAGAAGGTCGTGGTCGGTGGCAAGAAGGCCGTCATCACCTCGGACTCCGCCACGCAGATCGATGTCACGGTGGGACCGAAGGCGGTGTCGGGATCGGTCTCGGTCACCACGAAGTACGGCACCGCGAGCCTCGCCGGCCTGACCATCAGCTGAGTCCACGCCCCGCCCGGTGCGGCCCCATTCCCGCCCGACCCCGACTACCGGGGCCCGACCGGCGGACGGTAGCGTGGCCCGGATGACCGTGCCCGAGGGACGCCGATGACCGGGATGGGCGGCCCGACGGGGCCGGGCGACTCCTCCATCGTCGCCGAGTTCCACCATGCGTTGGCCGACCAGGGGGCGATCATCCTGGTCCTGCTGGCCATCCTGTTCATCGGGTGGAACCAGCTCCGATCGATGCAGTACCGCCGGTCCGTGGCCCGGGGTGAGGCGTTCGGGCCGGCCGAGTCGGAGTTGCCCCCGGAGCCTCCGGGCCGGAGGTTCCTGCGCATCGCCTTCGGCCTGCTCTGGCTGTTCGACGGCCTGCTCCAGCTCCAGTCGGGGATGCCCACCGGCCTGCCGTCCGGGGTGATCCAGCCCGCGGCGGCCACGTCACCGGAGTGGGTCCGGCACCTGGTGGATTCGGCCCTGAACCTCTGGACCAATCATCCGGCGGCGGCGGCGGCGTCCACCGTGTGGATCCAGGTGGGGATCGGGGTCCTGCTGCTCGTGGCCCCTCGTGGACCGTGGAGTCGGGGCGCCGGCGTGGTCAGTGTGGTGTGGGGCCTCGTGGTGTGGTCGGTGGGCAACGCCTTCGGCGGGATCCTCGCCCCCGGCCTGACCCTGCTGTTCGGTGCCCCGGGGGCCGTCCTCTTCTACGTGGTGGCCGGTGTCCTCGTGGCGCTGCCCGACCGGGCGTGGATCGGTCGCACGATCGGGCGCGTGGTCGTAGGCGGCACCGGCGTGCTCCTCCTCGGCTTCGGGGTACTCCAGGCGTGGCCGGGCCGCGGCTTCTGGCAGGGGTCGATCGGTCATGGTCCGGGCACGCTCGCCGGCATGGTGGCCCAGATGGCCCAGACGTCACAGCCGGGCCCGTTGTCGTCGTTGGTGTCGTCCTTCGCGTCGTTCGACCGGGCCCACGGCTGGGGGGTCAACCTCGTGGCGGTTCTCGTCATGTTGGCCATCGGGACCGTCCTGGTCGGCGTGGGGCTCGCCGCCGGCGACAAGGACGCCGGAGCCGACCCGGCGGCCGACGGGGTGACCGTGCGGGACCCGGTCGGTGGCACGCTGGGTCGGCTGCTCGTACCGGCCATGGTCGTGCTCGCCGTCGCCTGCCTGGCGGACTGGGTGCTGATCGAGGACTTCGGCTTCTGGGGCGGCGTGGGGACGGACCCGAATTCCATGCTGCCGCTCCTCTTCGTGACATACGGGGGCTATCTCGCCCTGAGGCGACCGTCGGTGGCACCGCCGGCGGCGGTCGATGGCGCCGGCGCGTCGACGCCGGCCGTCCCGGTGGAGGTGGGTCGCCCGGAGCCGGCGACGGAGCCTGGGCCGACGCCCGTCGGTGCCGGTGTCGGCGCGTCTGCGGCGGCGGTGTCGGAGACCGCGGAGTCGGGCCTTCCGGAGCGGCGGGCATGGTGGGAGGGGATCGATTCCCGACGCGCCGGACGGATCGCCGCCACGGCGGGCGCCCTCGGGATCCTCCTGGTGGGAGTGGCCCCGATGGCGGCCTCCGCCGCCAGTCGGTCCGCCGATCCGCAGATCGCCGTGGCGACGGACGGAGCACCCAACGTGACCTCCGGACCCGCACCGGCCTTCAGCCTCACCGCGCCCGACGGTGCCACCGTGTCGCTCGCCTCGCTGCGCGGCTCGACCGTCGTCCTCACCTTCCTCGACCCGGTCTGCACCACGGACTGCCCGATCATCGCCCAGGAACTGCGTGTCACCAATACGCTGCTCGGAGCCGATTCCGCCAAGGTCCGCTTCGTGGCCATCGTCGCCAACCCCATCTACCGGTCGACGCGGTACGTGGTCGACTTCAATCGCCAGGAGGGGCTCGACACCCAGTCGAACTGGCTCTACCTCACCGGGTCGCTGGCCCAGCTGCAGAAGGCGTGGAACGACTACGGCGTGACCGTGCAGGCGGCGCCGGCAGGCGGGATGGTCGCGCACGCCGACATCGTCTACGTCATCGACGCGCACGGTTCGGTCCGGCGCATCATCAACGCCGACCCGGGGTCAGCCGACTCGTCGACCGAGTCCTCCTTCAGCGGCCTCGTGGCCGCACAGGTCACCCAGGTCATCCACCAGTGAGTCGCCGGGCCTGGCTGGTCCTCGGCGGCCTTCTCGTCGCGGTGGTCGTGCTGGTGGTGGTGCTGGTGTCGGGTTCGGACACGCCCACGGTGACGGTGCCGACGGTGTCCCTCCAGAGCCCGCCCGCCCCGTCGTCGACCACGACCCCGGCACTGGCCACCGGGGTCCTGGCCATGGGGAACCTGTCGGATCCGGCCAACACGTTCTACGAGCTCTTCGACCGACCGGCCGGTGCGTCGGACTGGACGCTGGCCACGCCTCCCGGAGTCGCTGACAACGGCGGACTGGTCGTGGGGCCGTCGGCCAGTGGTGCCCTGACCGCCGGCTTCCTGCCCGCCGCCGACCTGACCTTCTCCGTGCTCGCCTCCCGGGCCGCCGGCTCGACGCAGTGGACGCCGGGCGACGTACCCGGCACGCTCGCCGCCGAACCCGACGCCCTGGCCGCCGGACCGTCCGGGCAGACGGCCGCCGTGCTGTCCGGCAACGACTCACCCGTCGAGGCCCAGGCGTCCGGAGCCTCGTCGTGGCACCGAGTGGCTACCGCCGGTGACCTGGCCGGGGTGCACGGCGGCTGCCCGGTGACCCGCATCACGTCCGTCGCCGTCACTGCCTCCGGGGCCCCCGTCGTGGGCGCCCACTGCACGGGTCCGCAGGTCGGGATCTTCGTGCCCCGCGATGCGTCGGCCGGCGTGACGCCGGACCTCGACGCACCTGACGGGGGTTGGTCCCGGGCGGGCTCCACCCTCGGTGCCCCGGGTGTCACGGCCACGACGGTCCTCCGACTGCAGGCCGAAGGCGCCGGCATCGCCGGCCTGGTCGAGGGGAGTGGCTCCGCGGATTCGTCGATCGTCGGGGTGTGGGGCGCGTCGGCCACCGCCGTGATCGCTCAGTCGTCACCGCTGACCGTCCAGAGCGGCTGGGCCGTCCGGGCCACGGCCACCGGCGGTTCCGGCGGCCTGGGCGTGGCCGTGCTGCTCGGCACCGCATCGGCCCGCGGGCTCCGGCTCGCGGGGGTGGCCGGACCCGGCCAGCCGTGGGTGTCCTACGCCACACCGCCCAGCGGGACGACAGCGGTCGCCCTGGTGGGTGACGAGGTCGACGCGTTCGTGCCGGCCGGTTCGACGCTGCACGTGTGGGCCGCCACGGGCACGGGACCGTGGCGCCAGGTGGACCAGCTCACCGTCCCGATCCAGTACGGCTCGTCCAGCTGACGCTCCGGCTGACCTGGCCGTCGGTGACCGGTGCCGGCCCGGGAAGTCGACCCGTGGTGCCCCGCTAGCATCGGACCGTCACGGAAGGACGACCCCATGGTGCTCCCCCAGTTCTGGCAGGTCACACCGGTCGCCCTGGCCGCCCTGGTGGTCGGCACGGCCCACGAGGTCGGCCGTCAGCGCCTGGCGAGGCGCCAGACCGACGCCCACCGACGGGCGCGTTGGCACCGGTCCCTCGCCTTCTACGCGGGGCTCGTACTGCTGGCGCTGGTGGCATCGGGGCCGCTGCAGCGGTGGTCCATGGCGTGGTTGAGCGTCCACATGGTCACCCACGTGTTCGAGATGTTCTACCTGCCGCCGCTCCTCATCCTGGGTGCCCCCTGGGTGCCGCTCCTCTTCGCCCTCCCGGTCGAGCGGCGCCGACGGTGGCTGCGGGCCTACCACCTGTCGGCGGCCGGCGCGCTGCTGCGCGGACCGGTGCGGGTGCTGACGCACCCGGTGACCGCCATCGTCCTGTTCAACGGGACGATGGTCCTCTGGCACCTCCCCGCCGTCTACAACTGGGGTTCCTGGCACGACTGGGCCATGAACTGGCTCATGGCACCCATGTTCGTGGCCACCGGGTACCTGTTCTGGCGGATCATCCTCCCCTCGCACCCGGCCGGCCCCCGCGGCTCGACCAAGGTCCAGGTGGCCGCCGTCGTGGTGACGGCGTTCGAGATGCTGGTGCTCGCCATGGCGATGGCCATCTTCACCAAGACGCCGTGGTACTCGATGAACGTCGCCATGGACGGTCCGGTGGCGGCCCTGCGCGACCAGCGGTGGGGTGCCGGCATCCTCTGGATCTGTGGCGACTTCTGGGCGGTCCCCGCGCTGGTGCTGATCGCCTACCGGCTCTACGGCACCGAGGGTGGCGTGTCCGCCTCGTTCGAGCGTGCACTGGGTCGGGTCTGACCCGGCCACCCCGGACGGCCGCCCCGGGTCACCCGGGGTGACCCGGCCGTCAGCCGGACCCGTCCTCCTGGGCCTGACGCCGCTCGTCGGCCTCCATGGTGCGGAGGTAGGCCTGCCACGCCGCCAGGTCGGGGTCGTCATCGGGACCGCCGACCGCCGCGTCAGCGGTGGCGACGTCGTCAGGCCGCCACCCACTGGAGGCGTCCGACGCCCCGCCGGCAGTGACCGCACCGTCGAGCGGACCCACCGACCGGGGCCGGGTGCGGCCATCGTCGGTGTCGTGGAGCAGGTTCCACCACATGTAGACGGCGAACACGGCGAAGATCGGCCACTCGAACACGTACGCCCAGCTCAGTGAATTGCCACCCAGCGCCCGCCCCACCTCGAAGACGAAGGCGCTGATGCAGAGGGCCAGGCCGGCGGCCAGCGTGGCGTGCAGGCGGACCGCCGGCGCACCGTGCAGGCGGTCACGCCCGGTGGACTCCGCCCGTCCGACGGGCCCGTCGTCCTCATCCCGTGCGGCCACGGAGCCACCCTACCGACCGCCGATGGGTGCCCCGTGATCGGGCCGCGAGCGTGTCCCGGTGCACTGGGTGAGCACACGAACACGGGGGGCGTTCCAGTTGTGTACCTGAGTGGTGGATGAATTCTGGCTGTGAGTTTGCTATGAAGTGTCGGGGGAACGGCATCCGGGATCGGCCCGGGTGACGAGTCGGCCGTGACCGACACGCCCGTGGGGATCCGACAGGCTCCTCCGGACGTGCGTCTGTGGGAAGTGAGGGTCGTGACAGAGCCTGAGACGTCGAGACAACCAGAGGGGTCGCCAGCGGCCGAACCACCCTCGCCGAAGGCGAAGCCGCTCGGCATCATCCTGACCTTCGTGGTGGCCTTCGTCGCCATCGGCGGAGTGGCCGCATTCTTCATCTCGCAGACCTACACCTCGCCGAACTATCCCAACGGGGTGCAGGTGGCCCAGTCCCTCGGCACCGTGAACGTCAACGGGCAGTCGGTCCCCCACGTGGCCCTGCGGTTCCAGACCTACCCGGACTCGACGGGCTCGGTGGGCGGCAAGCCGGTGCATCCCAGCGGTAACCCGGCCTGGCCGGCCTACGGACTGACGAATCAGTTCCAGGTCCCGGCCCACTCGCTGGTGACCATGACGATCCGCCAGTACGACTCCGGCGGTTCGCTCAACAATCCGTGGTTCGCCAAGGTCAGCGGCACCGTCGGCGGCACGGCCACCTTCACCTCGCCCGACGGCAAGACGGAAACCAGCAACCACATCGACCCGGACAACGTCGGCCACACCTTCACCATGCGCAGCGCCCCGGGTGTCGATGCGGCGTTCTTCCTGAACGTGCCGCTGCCGACCAACGACAACCTGCCCAACAACCAGACGGATCCCGACGGCGGCCAGTACTACACGGTGAAGTTCAGCTTCATGTCGGGAGCCAAGGGCGTCTACGCCTGGAACTGCGAGTTCCCGTGCGGGCAGATGGTGGCCAGCTTCGGCGGCGTCATGGGTGCCTACGGATTCATGTCGGGGTTCGTCCATGTCGTTTGAGNNGGGAAGATCTTCATCATCTGGCTGGTGTTCACGGTCATCGGGGTGCTGATCGGCGTCTACGCCCCGCACCACCTCCTGCCGGTCCTGCACTCACCCGAGGGTGGTGACGTCTGGGCGACGGTCGTGGTCTTCACGGTGCTGGCGGCGCCCGTGGCCGCCCTGGTCTACGCCATCGCCTTCTACAGCCTGTTCGCCTGGCGGCACCGGTCGAACGACCCGGACGAACCGCCGCCGGACGCCGAGCCCCAGCGGGGCAACGGCCCGATCACGGTGATCTGGCTCACCGTCTCGACCCTCCTCGTGGTCGTGCTCCTGTTCTGGGGCATCACCGTGTGGAGCGCCCAGCAGGTCGTCCACCCGAACGCGCTCCAGGTGAACGTGACCGGCCAGCAGTGGCTGTGGACGTACAGCTATCCGGGCACCGGTGTCGAGACCCGCACGCTCGAGCTGCCGGTCAACCGCCCCGTGCAGTTCAACGTGACCTCGGTCGACGTGACCCACGGCTTCTGGCCGGCGGCCCTCGGCGTGCAGGTCGACGCCAACCCCAACGTGGTGACGGTCATCCGGACCACACCCAACACCCTGGGCAGCTTCATCGTGCAGTGCAGTCAGCTGTGCGGGCTGTACCACGCCTTCATGAACAACAACGGCGACGTGGTCACGACGCAGCAGTTCGACTCGTGGCTCCAGAGCAACGGCGCCACGCCCACCGCCGCCGCTGCGGCGGCCGGGGTGTCGTCCGGCGGCTCGACCACGGCGATGGGGAAGTAGGGGTGGACACGATGCACTCCGCCGGCAGTCTCTCAGGACGCAGCACCGAAAGGGTACGAACGTGACGACAGCTGTGGCTCCACCGCTCCTCGAGGACACGCAGCTCGGGCCGAAGGCCGGAGGCTTCTACCGGCACCAGAACATCTGGACCGGCCTCGGTTTCGGCATCTTCCTCGGCTTCATCGGCTGGCTCGTGTCCCATGCCCTCCTCCAGGGCTCCAACTGGGGGACGGACATGGTGGTCACCTGCACCATGGTCGGCTGGGTCCTGGGTTTCAACATCGGGATGGGAACGTTCAACGCCCCCATCCGTTGGATGCTCGGCCATGACCAGACCCACGAGGACGAGCTGTACGCCGCCGGTGTCGGCCAGGGCAGCTCGCGCTACCTGAAGTTCTGCACCGACCACAAGGTCGTCGGCACCCAGTACCTCATCCTCGTCCTGGTGCTCTTCGGTGTGGGCGGCACCCTGGCGATGATGATCCGCACCCAGCTGATCACGCCGCACTCGTCGTTCCTCGACCCGCAGACCTACAACTCCGTCGTGACCATCCACGGCATGGTGATGATCATCGCCACCATCATCATGGTGTCGGGCCCCTTCGCCAACTTCATCATGCCGATCATGATCGGCGCCAAGGACATGGCGTTCCCACGACTCAACGCCATGAGCTTCTGGGTCGTGGTCTCCGCCGTCCCGTGCCTGCTCTCGACGTTCTTCCTCGGTGGCGTGAACGCCGGCTGGACGACCTACGCCCCGCTGTCGGTGCAGGCGCCGGCCGCCATGGACGCCTTCGCCATCACGATCATCGTCTTCGTGGTCTCGGTCACCATCGCCGGGGTCAACACCATCGTGACCGTCGTCACGATGCGGGCCAAGGGTATGACCATGGGACGCCTCCCCATCTTCACCTGGGGTGCGGTCATCGGCGGGGCCCTCGGCCTCTACGCCATGCCCGCCTTCCTCGCGGTCATGACCATGATGATCACGGACCGGGTCACCGGCACCTCGTTCTTCGTGCCCGAGGTGGGGGGGTCGCAGTGGCTCTACGAGAACATCTTCTGGATCATGGGGCACCCCGAGGTCTACGTCATCCTGCTCCCACCGGTCGCCGCGGTGCTGGAGATCGCCGGCACCTTCGCCCGGAAACCGGTCTTCGGCTACAAGGTGGCCGTCGCCGGGTTCGTGGCCATCGCCTCGCTGTCCATCATGGTGTGGGCGCACCACATGTTCACCACCGGGTGGGCACCCAACCTGGCCGCGCCCTTCATGCTCACGACGGAGCTGATCTCGATCCCCACGGGCATCATCTTCCTGTGCACGATCGGGACCCTGTGGAAGGGCAGTATCTGGACCCGATTGCCGATGTGGTTCATCTACCTCTTCATCTGGAACTTCATCATCGGCGGCGTGACCGGCATCTACCTGTCCGACGTCCCGGCCGACCAGTTCTTCCACGGCGACATGTTCGTGACCGCCCACTTCCACTACACCCTGTTGGGCGGGGCCATGATCGGGGCGACGGCCGCGGTCTGCTACTGGTTCCCGAAGATCAGCGGTCGGATGCTCAACGAACGGATCGGCAAGGTGGCGTTCTGGATGATCGCCATCGGGATCCAGGTGACGTACTTCGGCCAGTTCTGGGAGGGCTTCCAGGGCATGGCCCGCCGGATCGCGTACTACAACCCCCACTACCAGGCGGCCAACGACATGTCGACGGCCGGCGCCTACCTGCTCATGTCCGGATGGCTGGTCTTCCTCTACATGCTCATCCACGGCTGGCGGCGCGGGAAGATCGCCCCGGCCAACCCGTGGCACGCCAAGACGCTCGAATGGAAGGTGCCCACCCCGGTGCCGCTCGAGAACTTCCTGGTGGACCCCGTGGTCACCTCGGATCCCTACACCTACGGCGAAGGCGTGCCGGACGGCCAGGAGGTGCCGGAGTTCGCGCCGGCGGCCGAGCCGGAGCTGGTGCCTGCCGGCTCGGGACCACCTGAGCCCGGCGACGTCGGAGGAGCGAGCTGATGGCCATCACCGAGACCGACCACGGGTCGGAGGGTCACGGGT
>PMFY01000390.1:12283-12421 GCA_003157945.1 Acidimicrobiaceae bacterium
CGAACCCGTGCACCGACGGCCTGGGCAACCCGATCACCGCCCCGATCCACAAGGCGGACCCGAAGCACGCGATCATCATCGCCATCTGCACGGTGCTGGCCGCGGCGTTCGTCTGGCTGGCGGAATCGGCGGCCAAGC
>PMFY01000463.1:0-5505 GCA_003157945.1 Acidimicrobiaceae bacterium
TCCACATGGCCATCGCCGGGGCCTGCGTGTTCGCCGATCCGGCACCGGGCATCGACGACCTGGAGGCGCTCGTCGCGTCGAAGATGCACCTCATCCCCCGCTACCGGCAGCGAGTCCGCACCGTGCCGTTCGAGCTCGGTCGGCCGGTCTGGGTGGACGACCCCGATTTCGACCTCGGCTACCACGTGCGCCACACCGCGCTCCCCGATCCGGGCGACGACGCGGCGTTCTGCCGGTTGATGGGGCGCCTGATGTCCCAGGACCTCGACCGGGACCGACCGCTGTGGGAGGCCTGGCTGGTCGAGGGACTGGCGGAGGGAAGGTGGGCCCTGGTCTTCAAGGTCCACCACTGCATGGTCGACGGGATCGCCGGGGTGGGGCTGCTCACCGCACTGCTCGACCTGGCCCCGGACGCCCCGGTCGGTGCCGCCGAGCCGTGGGAGCCGCACCCGGAACCCCCGGGCGCGCTCAAGGTGCTCGACGCCTGGGGCGGCCTGGCCGGTGACCTCGCAGGCATGGCCCGGAGCGTGCCGCGTTCGGCCGTCCATCCCGTCCGCACACTGCGCTCGGCCGCCTCGACGGTCACCGGCACCGTCCGGTTCACCGAGCGGCTCTCCCCCACCGCCCCGCTCTCCATCGAGGGCCCGATCGGGCCCCACCGGGTGTGGGCCCATTCCTCGGCCTCGCTCGCCGCGGTCAAGACGGTGCGCACGGCCTTCGGGGGAACGGTGAACGACGTCGTGCTGGCGGCCGTGTCCGGTGGCTACCGGGCGCTGCTGCTCGAACGGGGCGACGACGCGGAGGCGGCCACGGTGCGGTCGCTCGTGCCGGTGTCCACCCGCCACGAGGACGGCAAGGGCGTGCCCGACAACCGCGTGTCCGCACTCTTCATCGACCTGCCCGTCCACATCGCCGACCCCGTGGAGCGCCTCGAGGCCGTCCGGGCGCAGATGGCCGGGCTGAAGGCGTCGGGGATCGCCGAGGCCGGCCAGGTCATGGCGTCGGCGAGCGACCTGGTGCCACCGATGCTGCTCGGCACCGTGAGCCGCACCGTCATCCGCTCCATGCACCGGTTCGGCCAGCAGTCGCTCAACACGGTGACCACGAACGTGCCCGGCCCACAGATCCCCATCTACTGCCTCGGCCACGAAATGCAGGAGTACCGACCCTTCGTCCCGATCAGCCACGGTCTCCGGGTGGGGACGGCCATCCTGTCGTACAACGGCAGGCTGTTCTTCGGGGTGACCGGTGACTACCGGACGACCCCCGACGTGGGAGTGCTCGCCGACGCCACGGCCGTCGGCATCGACGACCTCCACGAGCGGGCGCTCGAGTCCCTGGGCGATCACCGGCCGGCCTGACCGGCCGGCCCGACCGGCCGGCAACCCGGGCCCGCTCACCGCCGGAGCCGTCCGTCCCGTCCCCGCCGTCAGGGAGCCGGCTGCGCCTCGGGCTCCGGGAAGGTCCAGGTCCCGTCCAGGATCGACGCCCTGGGCCGATACATCCGGGCCACGTAGTTCCAGCCGTCCTTGACGTAGAGGTAGTTGGGCGAGCCGTCGGGCTCCGGTCCGAAGTGGATGGTGACCGCGCCGTCGTCGTCGGCCACCGCCGTCACGTCGTTGACGCTGTACGAGCCGTACGGGTTCTCGTCGAAGTACCCGTCCCGGTTGTAGACCGACACCGACCAGAAGCCGTCGGCGGGCACGTCCACCACCCGCAGCTCGTAGCTGCCCCCCGGCCGGTGTGTGGCCCGGATGGCGTAGTAGGCCTCCTCCTCGGGCAGCCCACCGAAGCCGCCGGCCGTTCCGATCAGGAAGCGCACCGGATCGACCGAGTCCCTCGAGCCGAAGGTCCGCCGTGAGTCGTGCAGCCCCAGTCCGAGCTCCAACAGCGGCTTCTTGGTGGCCTGGAAGCTGGCGGCGTCATACCGCCCTGTCGACCACGGCCTGGCGGACGGGGCGTCGATGACCAGGAGGTCCTGGAGCCGGTTGACCTCGGCCACGTCCTCGGGGACCGTGGGGTCGACGAGGATGCGGGCGATGAGCAGGGCGAACCCGCCGCCGACCTCGTCGGCCACCAGCTGCTGGACCCCCGCATCGTGGAACACGCGGACGACGTAGCCGTCCTCGTCCATGACCATGACCGTGAGGTAGCGGCCGCCGGCGTCGGGCAGCGTGACCGTGGCGCCCGCACCCGCGTCGACCACCGCCACGCTGTAGAGGGTGTCGCGGTTCATGCGGATGACCGACTGCTGGTCGAGGGGCGTGGGCGTGCGGATGTGGGTCCAGCCGTTGACCGCCGCCCCGAATCCCAGGAACCGGTCGACCTGGGACGCCACCTCGGCCCGGGCGTAGTTGTCGATGTTGACCTCGATGGCCATGGTGCACCTCCGGTGCGCTCGGGACCCGTGCCGACCGGTCCGGGCCCGGGCCCGGACCGGTCGGCTCAGAAGGTCAGGACACCCCGGGCCAGCTTGCCCGCCTCCATGTCCTCGACGATGTCCCGGAAGCCCTCGAGGGGCTTCTGCTCGGTGACCAGCTCGTCGAGCATGAGCTTGCCCGAGAGGTACAGCTCGACCATGAGCGGGATGTCGTGGTGGGGTCGGGACGACCCGTAGCGGCACCCCAGCAGGCCCCGGTCCACGTAGGCCAGTGCATTGACGTCGACCGCCACCTCGGTCCCCTGCGGGGGGATGCCGATGGCGAGAGCGTTGCCGCCCCAGTCGAGGACGTCGAGGGCATTGCGCAGGACGGCCGGATGGCCGACGCAGTCGAAGGACCAGTTGACGCCGCCGGTCCACCCCAGGGCACCGGTGACCCGGGCCGGGCCGGGAGGCACGATCTCACGGATGGCGGCGACGGCGTCCGTCTCCGACGCGTTGACGAAGTGGGTGGCGCCGAACTGGCGGGCCAGTCCCTCCTTGGAGGCCAGCGTGTCCACGGCGATGATCCGACTCGCGCCGGCCAGACGCAGGCCCTGGATCACGTTGAGCCCCACGCCGCCGACGCCGAACACGGCCGACGTCTCGCCCGCCTGCACCTTGGCCCGGTTCAGCACGGCCCCGACACCGGTCAGCACCCCGCACCCGATCAGGCAGGCCGAGGTCATCGGCACGTCCTTCGAGATCTTGACGGCCTGGACCTCCTTGACGATGGTCGACTCGGCGAACACCGAGGTGGCGGCGAAATTCGACGCCGGCTCGCCCTTGTAGGTGAACGGCGTCGACACGTTGCCGAGCGTCTTGACACACCAGGTCGGGTGCCCGGTCGAGCACGCCCGGCACGTGCCACAGCTGGCCAGGGTGGCGATGACCACCTGGTCGCCGGGCTTCACCGACCGCACTTCGCTGCCCACGGCCTCGACGACTCCGGCACCCTCGTGGCCGAGGACCGAGGGAGCCTTCCACGGGATGGTGCCGTTGATGACGGACAGGTCGGAGTGGCAGACGCCGGCCGCGCCGATGGCCACCCGGACCTCGGTGGGTCCGGGGTCGCCGATCGACAGCTGGTCGGTGACCTCGACGTCGGATCCGGTGTAGACGATGCCTCGCACGTGCTGCTCCTTCTGGTCGGTACTGCGATCTGGNNCTGCGATCTGGTCGGTACTGCGGTCTGATGTGTCCGTACTGTTTGCTCCGGCGTCCGGAGGGTGGCGGGCCACCGGTTCCGTCGGTCAGCCCCCGAACGTCGCCCGGAGCTCGCGTTTGAGGACCTTGCCACTGGCGTTGGTGGGCAGGGCGTCCACCACCTCGACGCGGCGCGGCACCTTGAAGTTGGCGAGCTGCTCCTTGGCGAATGCCGGAAGTTCGTCGCCGAGGGTGGAGGCGTCGGCGCCGGTGGCCGCCACCACCACGGCGAGCCCGACCTCACCCATGCGGTGGTCGGGGACGCCGACGACGGCCACCTGGCCGACCGCCGGGTGCCGGCGCAGGACCGCCTCCACCTCGGCCGGGTACACGTTGAACCCTCCGCTGACGTACATGTCCTTCAGCCGGTCGGTGATGGCCAGGTTGCCCCCGACGTCGAGGAACCCGACGTCACCGGTGTGCAGCCAGCCCTCCGGGTCGATGGCCGCGGCGGTGGCGTCGGGGTCGTGGAAGTAGCCGGACATCACGTTGTAGCCGCGCACCACGATCTCGCCCGACTCGCCCGTCGTCGCCTCGTTGCCGTCGGCGTCGACGATACGCACCTCGACGTCCGGAATGGCGCGTCCCGACGTCGCCGAAATCACCTCGGCGGAGTCGCCGCGCCGGCACATCGTGGCCGTCCCGCACGCCTCGGTCAGTCCGTAGGCGGTCAGGACGGTCTCGATGCCCATCTCGGACCACAGCGACTCGACGAGCTCGACCGGTACCACGGCCGCGCCGGTCACCACCAGGCGCAGGGTCGAGAGGTCGAAGGCGTCACGCTTCGGGTGGTCGAGGATCGACTGGAAGATGGTGGGCGGACCCGGCAGGACGCTGATCCGCTCGTCGGCCACCCTCTGCAGCACCACGTCGACGTCGAACACCGGCTCGGGCACCATGGTGGCACCGGCCATCAGGCAGGCCAGGATGCCGGCCTTGTACCCGAAGGTGTGGAAGAACGGATTCACGATGAGGTAGCGGTCACCCGCCCGCAGGCCGACGACCTCCGCCCAGGTGGCGAACGTCCGCAGCGTCTGCCCGTGGGTGGTCATCGCCCCCTTGGGGTGCCCCGTGGTCCCTGAGGTGAAGACCAGGTCGGACAGGTCGGCCGAGGTGATGGCCGCCGTGCGGCCGGCGGCCACGTCCGGTTCGCAGTCCGCAGCGCGGGCCAGGAACGACTCCCAGCCGACCGCCCGGGCACCGGCGGCGGTCGACGGTTCGGTTCCCGGTGTGTCCGTCCGCAGCACGACGACCAGGTCGAGGTCGGGCAGCGACTCGCCGGCGGCCACGGCCTCGTCGAGCAGGGCCGGGTAGTCGGTGCCGAGGAACCCCTGCACGGTCACGAGGATCCGGGCCTCCGAGGCCCGCAGGATGTACGCCGCCTCGGCACCCTTGTAGCGGGTGTTGAGCGGGACGAGCACGGCGCCGGCCCCGACCGCGCCCAGGGCCGCCACGATCCACTCCGCGCAGTTCGGCGCCCAGATCGCCACGCGGTCGCCGGGCTCGATGCCGTGGGCCACCACCGCCCGGGTGGCCGTGGCCACCTGCTCGGCCAGTCGGTCGAACGACCAACGCGTGGTCGTGCCCCCGGGCCCGTTGCGGTCGACCACGGCCTCCGCGTCGCCGAAGCGGGCCGCGGCGTCGTGGACCAGGCCGGGGAGGGTCCCCCACTGGAGGTCGCCTCGGGGATCGGTCACATCTGACACGCCGTCAGGGTAGTGCATGGCCCTGTGGCCGGGTTCGGGTCACCGGACCGCCCGGGGGTCCGGATCCGCCGGTCAGGGGTGCTGGCTGGAGACCGACACCACCTCGCCGGTCATGAAGGTGGCGTACCCACTGGCCAGGAAGGCGATGACGTTGGCCACCTCCCACACCTCGGC
>PMFY01000463.1:5548-6834 GCA_003157945.1 Acidimicrobiaceae bacterium
GTGCACCGCGTGAGGGCCATCACTCCGGCCTTGGCCGCCGCGTAGTGGGCCTGACCGGCCTGGGCTCTCCACCCCAGCACGCTGGCGTTGTTGACGATCACCCCGCCGCCGCCCCGGGCGTACATGTGGCGGAGGGCGGCGCGTGTGCAGCGGAACGTGCCGGTGAGCGTGACGTCGAGNNACGAGGTCCCACTGCTCGTCGGTCATGTCGACCACGTCGACCTGGCCACCGAGCCCGGCGTTGTTGACGGCCACGTCGAAGCGGCCGTGCTCGGCCACCGCCGCGTCGTAGAGCGCCTGTACCTCCGGCTCCACCGTCACGTTGCACGGAACGGCCAGCGGGCGCACGCCGCCCGCCCCGGGCACCTCGGCGAGCGCGTCGGCGGCCTCGCCCAGGCGACGCTCGTGGGCGTCGGACACCACGACCGTGGCGCCCTCCTCGATGCACCGCTTGGCCGTGGCGAAGCCGATGCCGGTGCCGGCGGCGGCCGTCACCACGACGACCTTCCCCTCGAGCAGGCCGTGTCCGGCCGGGGGCTCGGGAACCGGGAGCGGCACCGTCGGTGCAGCCGGCGTGTCCTGTGGGCTCGGTGCGTCGCTCAACGGAGCTCCCCTTTGGGCTCGGGCGGCAGTCCGAGGACGCGCTCGCCGATGATGTTCTTCTGGATCTCGTTGGAGCCGCCGTAGATGGTCTCGGACCGGCTGAAGAGGAACGTCCGCTGGAACTCGTCGAGCTCGTACGGCGGCGCTTCGGCGATCAGGCCGGCCTCACCCCGGACGTCCATGGCCAGCTCGCCGAGGCGCTGGTGCCACGACGCCCAGAACAGCTTGATGATCGAGGCCTCGGGTGGGGCCACGGGCCCGTCGTAGCCCGACAGGCTACGCAGCGTGTTGTAGCGCAGCACCTCGAGCTCGGCGTAGGAGCGCGCCAACCGTTGGCGCACGACCGGGTCCCGGCTCCGGCCGGTGGACCGGGCCACCTCGACCAGGTGGTCGAGCTCCCGTCGGAACGAGAGCTGGTGGCCGAGGAGGCCGACGCCCCGCTCATAGGCCAACGTGGCGAGCGCCACCCGCCAGCCGTCGCCGGGCTCCCCCACCACGAGGTCCCGGGCCGTGCGGGCCCCGTCGAAGAAGACCTCGTTGAACTCCGACGTGCGCGTCAGCTGCGTGATCGGGCGGATCTCGACTCCCGGCTGATCCATGGGCACGAGGAGGTAGGACAGGCCCTTGTGCCGGGTCGATCCCGGCTCGGTTCGGCACACCACGAAGCACCAGTCCGACTGGTG
>PMFY01000408.1 GCA_003157945.1 Acidimicrobiaceae bacterium
CCCTCGGCCTCGGCCTGCGCCTTGACCCGGTGCGAACCGGGCACCACCAGCGCCCGCATGCCCGGCTTGACCGTGCGGCCGCGCAGGACGTCGGCCGCGGCCCGCAGGTCCTCGATGCGGCCGTTGGTGCACGAGCCGATGAACACGGTGTCGACGGGCACCTCGGTGAGCGGGGTCCCTCCCACCAGGCCCATGTACTCGAGCGCCCGGGCCGCCGCCTCGCGCTCGGCCGGCGTGGCGAACTCGTCGGGCACGGGCACGGTCCCGTCGAGCCGGGTGACCTGGGCCGGGTTGGTACCCCAGGTGACGAACGGGGCGAGGTCGGCGGCGTCCAGGGCCACCTCCTTGGCGAACGTCGCACCCGGATCGGTGGGGAGCGAGCGCCAGTAGTCGAGGGCCTGCTCCCAGGCGGCGCCCTTCGGGGCGTGGTCCCGGCCCTCGAGGAAGGCGAAGGTGGTGTCGTCGGGGGCGATCATCCCGGCACGGGCCCCGCCCTCGATCGACATGTTGCAGACGGTCATTCGGCCCTCCATCGAGAGCCCGGTCACGGCCGAGCCGCGGTATTCGATGACGTGGCCGCTGCCGCCCCCGGTCCCGATCGTCCCGATCACCGCCAGCACCAGGTCCTTGGCCGTGACGCCGGCGGGGAGGTCGCCGTCGACCGTCACGGACATGGCGGCCGGTCGGCGCTGCGACAGCGTCTGGGTGGCCAGNNGACGTGTGGCTGTCGCCGCAGACGATGGTCATGCCCGGCTGGGTCAGCCCCTGCTCGGGCCCGATGATGTGGACGATGCCCTGGTTGGCGTCGCCCATCGGGTAGCAGGTGATCCCGAACTCGACGCAATTGGCGTTGAGCACGGACAGCTGCTTGGCCGAGATCGGGTCGGCCACCGGCTTGTCGATGTCGGCGGTCGGCACGTTGTGGTCGGCGGTGGCGATGGTGAGATCGGGGCGGTGGACGGTGCGCCCGGCCAGGCGGAGCCCGTCGAAGGCCTGGGGCGAGGTGACCTCGTGGACCAGGTGGAGGTCGATGAAGAGGAGGTCGGGCTCCTCGGCACCGCCGGCGTGGACGACGTGGCTGTCCCACACCTTCTCGGACAGGGTGCGCGGCTCGGTCACGGGCTCAGGCTCCGATCTTCACGATCTCCACCCGGAGGTTCCCCCCGGGTGCGGCGTACTCGACGGTCTCCCCCACGGCGTGGCCGATCAGGGCCTGGCCCAGGGGCGACCCCGGCGAGACCACGGTGAGGTCGCCCTGGCGCTCCTCGATGCTGCCGACGAAGTAGTCGGCGGTGTCCGCCTCGTCGTCGCCCTCGTAGCGGAGGGTCACGACCGAGCCGTGGGCCACCGTCCCGTCGGACGGGGCGCCCCCGTCGACCACGGTGGCGGTCTTCAGAATCTGCTCGAGCTGGCGGATCCGNNCGGGTGGTGAGGTCCTCGAGCTCGGCCTGGAGGCGCTCGTAGGTGTCTCGGGTCAGCTGGGTGTCGGGCGCATCACTCACGGTGTACAAGGGTAACGGGTCCACGATGCGGTCCCGGACGGTGCGCCCGTGGAACAATCGGGTCCGCAGCACCGGACGAGAGAGGGACGCGACGATGGCCGACATCCAGGGGGCCTGGGACCCGAGGTTCGAGGGGGTGGCGACGACGCTGGCGGACAGCCTCGACGCCGGCACCGATGTCGGCGCCTCCGTGGCCGTCCTCCTGCACGGCGAACCGGTGGTGGACATCTGGGGCGGCACGGTCGACGAGTCCGGCACGGCCCCGTGGGAGAAGGACACCATCACCAACGTCTGGTCGACCACCAAGACCATGACCAACCTGTGCGCACTGATGCTGGCCGACCGGGGCGAGCTCGACTTCTCCGCCCCCGTGGCCCGCTACTGGCCCGAGTTCGCCGCCGGGGGCAAGGAGCACGTCGAGGTGCGGCACCTGATGGCGCACACCGCCGGTCTGCCCGGCTGGGACGAGCCGGTGGCGCCGGAGGACCTGGCCGACTGGCAGAAGTGCACCTCGCTGCTGGCCGCGCAGGAGCCGTGGTGGGAGCCCGGCACCGCGTCGGGCTACCACGCCGTCACCCAGGGCTACCTGGTCGGCGAAGTGGTCCGCCGCATCACCGGCGCCACCATCGGGACCTGGTTCGCCTCCGAGGTCGCCGGTCCGCTGGGCGCCGACTTCCACATCGGCCTGCCCGAGTCGGAGGACAACCGGGTGTCGGTCGTGATCCCCCCACCGCCGCTCGACCTGGACGAACTCCAGCCGTCCGAGCTCGTCATCCGGGCCATGGGCAATCCGCCGCTCGACGCCTCGTATCCGCGGCACGCCTGGTGGCGGCGGGCCGAGATCCCGGCGGCCAACGGACACGGCAACGCCCGGTCGGTGGCCCAGGTCCAGTCGATCGTGACCGGTCGCGGCGAGGCCCGCGGGGTGCGCCTCCTGTCCGCCGAGGGCTGCGACCGGATCTTCGACGAGCAGATCCACGGCACCGACCTGATCCTCGGCGCCGAGTACCGCTTCGGCATGGGCTACGGACTCAGCTCGGGCATGATGCCGATCGGACCGCGGGCCTGTTTCTGGGGCGGTTACGGCGGCTCCCTCATCGTCATGGACCAGGACGCCGGCCTGACCGTCTGCTACGCCATGAACCGGATGGAGGCGGGCCTGCAGGGAGATCTCCGGGGCGCCAACATCCTCATGGCCGCCGTGATGGGCCTGGCCGGGGGCTGAGGGTCCGGAGATCGGCGCGGTGACGGGCAGCGGGGACGGCGACGACGCGACGACGGTCCCCGGGCTGCCCGAGGACCCCAACCCGCGTTCGTTCGAGCGTCAGTTCGAGGAACAGCAGCAGTCGCCGATCCGGTGGAAGGCCCTGGTCAAGCGGTCCATCGCCATCGCCTTCACCGGGGTGGTCCTCTACCTCGTGGCCCCCAGCATCCTGGCCGTGTTCCACTCGTGGCCCAAGCTGGCCCAGCTCAACTTCCTGTGGTTCATCCCCGCCGTGCTGGCCGAGGGGATCCACTTCGCCTGCACCTTCTCGCTGCAGCGGATCGCCCTGCGCACCAAGGCGTGGTTCCCGGTCATCACCGCCCAGCTGTCGGGCAACGCCATCTCGCTCATCGTGCCCGGCGGCGCGGCGGCCGGCGCGGCGGTGCAGTTCCGGATGCTGGGCACCGCCGGCATGGACCCGTCCGAGTCGGTCAGCGGGCTGACGGCCTTCTCCTTCCTCGGCATCGGCGGCCTGCTCGCGCTGCCCGTCTTCGTCCTGCCGGTCGTGGCGTTCGGCGCACCGGTCGCCTCGGGTCTGTCGGACGCCGCCTGGATCGGGGCCGTCGGCTTCGTCCTCTTCACGGCCTTCGGCGCGGTCGTCATGGCCACCGACGCCCCGCTGCTGTGGGCCGGCCGGGCCGCCCAGGCCGTCCGCAACCGGGCGCTCAAGAAGCGGCCCCGGATCGAGGGCCTGCCGGAGCGCCTGCTCGAGCAGCGCAACGTCATCCGCTCCGTGCTCGGCCAGCAGTGGTGGCAGGCCACCCTGCTCTCGGTCGGCCGGTTGCTGTTCGACTACCTGTGCCTGCTGTTCTGCGTGCGGGCCGTGGGCGCCGACCCCCGCCCCTCGCTCATCCTGCTGGCCTATGCCGTGGCCGGGGTCATCGGCCTGCTGCCCATCACCCCCGGGGGCATCGGCGTGGTCGAGGCCAGCCTGGCCGGCTTCCTGGCCCTGGCCGGCCTCGACGGGGCCCAGGCGGTGCTGGCCACCCTGGCCTACCGTCTGGCCTCCTACTGGCTGCCGATGCTGACCGGACCGGTGGCCTACGCCGCCTTCCGCTACCGCTACCGGGACCCGGGCGGACCCACACCGGAGCTCGGGACCTCCACGACCTGAGCCGGGCGACGGCCCGGACTACCGCAGGTCGACCTCGCCGTCGGGCCGCAGTGTGCCCAGGCGGCCGCACCCCTCCTCGGTCACCAGGAGGGCCAGGTGGTCCGCGTCGGACACCCGGGCCCACGCCCGACGCCCTTCGGGGGTCCGGCACGCCACGACGGCCCGCTCCGGCGCGCCGTTGCGGCCGAAGGCGACCGAATAGGTCTCCACGGTCACCTCGCCGTGGGCGTCCGAGTCCGGCGCGCACTGGGGCAGTGCGCCGACGGCGGCCTGGGGGTCACCCCAGGCGAAGCCCGCGGCCGACTCCACCACCGTGCCCTCGGGGACGCCGTCGAGCGGCGACGGGGGACCGGTCGGGGGCTCGGTGCCGTAGAGCCCGACGCTGTGCTTGGACACGTACCAGCCGAGGCCGGTGACGAGGCCCGTGGTGCCGGGCCGGTCGCGCAGCACGTCGACCATGGTGGCCAGGGCGTGGGTGCCGTAGTTGTTCCCGGGTCCGCCGGCGAAGGTCAGGCCCCCGGTGACGGTCAGCGGCCGGGACGGGTCGTCGTCGGGGAGCCCGAGCTCCCGGGCCCCGATCTCGACGGCGGACGGAAAGCACGAGTAGAGGTCGATGTGCTCGATCTCCCCGACCTCGGTCCCGGCCAGGGCCAGCGCGGTGGCCCCCGCCAGCCGGATGGCGGGCGACGAGTGGAAGTCGGCCCGGTGGGA
>PMFY01000060.1 GCA_003157945.1 Acidimicrobiaceae bacterium
GGATCGAATTCGTCGGCCACGGTGCGACTGTAGCGGTCCCCCGGAGGGCTCCGGGGGTGCCACGGCTCCGTGGTCGTCGCACTACACTGGGTGCATCATTCTCAGGTGGTGACCCGGGCGCGCCGTGCGCAGGGAAGAGTCCACCCCAGGTGGGGCAAGGAGTTGGTCTCGTGAAGAAGGGACGCCATCGCCGCTTCGAGGAAGCGCGCAGCTTGAAGCGGTCGGTCGCCACGGCCAACCGCCGCTGTCCCGAGTGCGGCGCGGAACCGGAGGACAAGCACGCCTCCTGGTGTCTGGCCACCGAGGACGACTACGACGAGATCCTGGGCACGACCCCCCGCGTCACCACGTCCGACGAATACGACCCGCTGGCCGAGTAGGCGCCGTCAGCGGCGGACGGCGGGATGGGGGAGCAGCGTGACCGTCACCCCGGTGCGCGTCCGGTCGTCGAGGTAGGCGGCCAGCCGCTTGTAGACCTTCTTGCCCGCCATGGTCTCGAGCTCGGTCCGCATCGTCCGGTAGACGGGCTCGGATCCGCCGAACGCCGCCGGGTCCTCCGTGCACCACCAGTGGAACTCCTCGCCCCCCTCACCCCAGTGGCGACGGTCCCACTGGCGCACCACCGAGGTGACGCGGCCGTCGGGCGACGTCTCGTCCTCGCGTCGGAGCGGTAGCTGCCAGCAGACCTCGGGCTTGAGTTCGACATGGCTGACCCCGCGTCGTGCGGCCTCGACGTGCAGCGCGCACCCCGGGCCGGTGGCGAAGCCCGGACGGTTGAGGAAGATGCAGGCGTCGTCCACCANNGGGCCCGAGCGTCCGGGCCACCTCCTCGACCCGGTCGGCGTCCTCCTGGCCGGTGAAGTGCGCCCCGTAGGAGCAGCACCCTTGCGCGAGTTCGGGGGTGGGTCCGGTGAGGACGCCCTGGCAGCCGTGGCCGTAGATGCACTCCCACCCACTGGCCAGGAAGGTGACGTCGAACAGCCAGGTGCGCTCCTCGTCGGGATCGTCGAAACTCACCCATTCATGGGCGTCGTCGGGCACGTGCTTGTGAGCGGGGGGCACCCCCGTATGATGGCAGGCATGAGTGAAGACCGTGAGGACATCGCACCGGTGCTGACGATCACCCCGGAAGCGCGCACGACCGTGCTCGAGGTCCTCGCCAACGAAGCGGAGTCGGACACCCTGGCGCTGTGGCTCGAGGTCAACGGCGAGGCGGACGGCGCCTACACCTACGACATGTACTTCCAGGCGCTGGCCGACGCCGCCGCGGGCGATGTGGTGCAGCCCGACGACGCGCTGCCCGTCGTGGTGCCGTCGGCGGCGGTCGAGCGACTGCAGGGTGCGACGCTCGATTTCGTCACCGACGCCTCGGGTGAAGGCGGCCTCGTCATCGTCAACCCGAACACCCCGCCCGCACCGACGCTGGCCGGTCTGGGGTCGATCCCCGAGGTCGACCTGTCGGACCCGTTCGCCCAGCGTGTCGTCAGCGTCCTCGAGCAGCAGGTGAACCCCAGCATCGCGTCGCACGGCGGTCGTGCCGACCTGGTGGCCGTCGAGGACTCGTCGGTCTACCTGCGCCTCAGCGGCGGCTGCCAGGGCTGCGGCATGGCCAAGGCCACGCTGTCGCAGGGCATCGAGGTCATCCTGCGGGAGGCCATCCCCGAGATCGCCAACGTGGTGGACGTGACCGACCACGCCGACGGCACCAACCCGTACTACCAGCCGGCCTGATCCGGAGTGCCGGGCCAGCGTGCCCGGGCCCCGATGAGCAGCGCAGCGGTGCGGGACGCGGTCCCCGGTGACGGCGACGGGCTCGCCCGCATCTTCCGGCTGGCGTCGCTGTCGAACGACGGTGACCGGGCCGTGCTCCTCGCCCACCCGGACGCGCTGGTGTGGACGGGCCCGCCCGGGCCACCGGCTCGTTGCCGGGTGGCGGTCGACGGGCCGGACGGTCCGCCGGTCGGATTCGCCACCACGGTCCGGACCGGTGCCGACCTCGAGCTCGAGGACCTCTTCGTCCATCCGGACGCCATGCGGCGAGGCATCGCCACCGCCCTGGTCGATGACGTGATGGGATTCGCCCGGTCGACCGGCGTGGCCCGGGTCGCCGTGGACGCCAACCCACACGCCCGGGCGTTCTATGAGTCCGTCGGGTTCGAGGGGGACGGACCGGCGGTCACCGAGTTCGGTCCCGGCGTGCGGATGCACCGGGACGTCTGACCGCCGGTCAGCGGCGACCTGGCGTGCGTCGGGTCAGCCGGCGGGAGCGAGGTGGCTGTCCAACCAGTCGAGGGCCCGGGCCCAGGCGTCGATGGCCGAGGTCGCGTCGTCGAGCAGCAGCAGCCGCGGGTCGGTCACCAGGGCCCGGGCCAGGGCCACTCGCTGTCGTTGCCCGCCGGACAGCGTCAGGCCCTGCTCGCCGACCATGGTGTCGTAGCCCTTGGGCAGCCTGGCGATGAATTCGTCCGCCTGGGCGGCCTGGGCCGCGGCGACGATCTGTTCGGCGGTAGCGTCGGGCCGGCCGTAGGCGATGTTGTCCCGCACCGAGACGGAGAAGAGGAAGGGCTCGTCGAGGACGACGCCGATGTTGGCCCGCAGGCTGGTGAGAGTGAGATCGCGCACGTCGTGCCCGTCGACTCGCACCGTGCCGCCGGTGGCGTCGTAGAAGCGGGCCAGCACGCGGGCCACGGTGGACTTCCCACTGCCGGTTCGCCCGACGAGGGCAATCGTCTCGCCCGGGTGAAGGTGCAGGTTCAGGTTGCGCAGGATCTGGCGCGGTCCGTCGTCCCCGTCCGGCTTCGTGAGCAGGCTGTCGTCGGCGTAGGCGAAGCTGACGTCGTCGAACTCGACGTCCCCCTTGCAGTCGACGAGGTCGATGGCGTCGGGCCGGTCGACGATCGTGGGCTTCTCGTCGATGATCTCGTAAATCCGGTCGGCCGAGGCCGAGGCCCGCTGGCCCATCATGATCAGCATCCCGAGCATCATGAAGGGGGCCTGCATCATCACCAGGTAGAGGTTGAACGAGACGATGGACGCGACGGGCAGGTGTTCGTGGATGACGAGCCACCCGCCGACCAGCAACACGAGGACGAGCCCGACCTGGGAGAGGTTCTGCACCAACGGGGCGAAGCGGGCGCGCAGGTCGGCGTCCTTGATGTAGCCCCACTG
>PMFY01000344.1 GCA_003157945.1 Acidimicrobiaceae bacterium
TACAAATACGAGGAAGGCTACACGCCGGAATTTTCGGGCCGCGAAAACTTCGCCGGCCGCATCGTGCACCCGCAGAAATGGCCCGAGGATCTCGACTACGCCGGAAAGCGCGTGGTGGTGATCGGCTCGGGCGCGACCGCGGTGACGCTGGTGCCGGAGATGGCCAAGACCGCCGCTCACGTCACCATGCTGCAGCGTTCGCCGACCTATATCGCGTCGCTGCCGGACAAGAGCCCGGTCGCTCCGTGGTTGCGCAAGGTCCTGCCACCCACACAGGCCGGTGAGGCCACCAAGTGGTTCCACGCCCTCACCACCCACGCCTTCTACGTGATGAGCCGGCGCTACCCGAAGCTGGTCCGGCGCATGCTGCTGAAGGGGCTGGAGCGCCAGCTGCCGGCCGATTACGACATCGCCACCAACTTCACACCCCCGTACAACCCGTGGGATCAGCGCTTCTGCGCCGTGCCCAACGGCGACCTCTTCACGTCCATCCGCGACGGGACGTCATCCGTCGTGACGGACCACGTCGAGCGCTTCACCGAGAAGGGGCTGTTGCTCGCGTCGGGTGACGAGCTCCAGGCGGACATCATCGTGACCGCCACGGGCCTCGAGCTGCTCTTCCTGGGTGGCATCGCAGTGAGCGTGGACGGCGGGGCCGTCGATCCGGCTTCGCGGCTCACCTACAAGGGGATGATGCTCGAGGGCGTCCCGAACATGGCCATCGCCATCGGGTACACCAACGCGTCGTGGACGCTGAAGGCCGACCTGACGGCCGAGTACGTCTGCCGCCTCCTCGACCAGCTCGACCGGCGCGGCCTGCGCCAGTGCACGCCGTTGGCGCCCGACCCGTCACAGCCGGTCGAGCCCTTCATCGACTTCTCCTCGGGCTACGTCAGGCGGGCGGCCGACGACCTGCCGAAGCAGGGTGCCACCACCCCGTGGCGTCTCCACCAGAACTACCTGCGGGACACCTGGCTGCTGCGGTTCGCCAAGGTCGACGACTCGATGGTGCTGTCCAGTCCCGGCCGGTGGACCGGACGGGCGGACGCCGCCTGACGCGCCCGCATCGACCGCCGTCCGTCGTTCCGGACCGGGCGGGTGCCCGGCTCAGCTGCCGATGCGCTGGTTGTAGCTGGTGATGAGGGCGTTCGACGCCGTCTGCGCCTGGGCCACGGCGGTGGCCGGGGCCACACCGTTGACGAACATCGAGTCCTCGGCGTTGATCACCGCCGTGCGGACGTCGTCGAAGGGACCGAGGACGGCGCCTGCGGTGGCGTCGGACTCGATGCCGCTGGTCAGCTGGGTGTACGCGACCTTGTACCCCGGGTTGGTCGACCACAGGGTCTGGATGGTCGACGACTGGGCGGCGGACGTCCGCAGCGGAATGTACCCGGTGCCGGCGGCCCACGTCGTCTGAGACGCGGTCGAGTCGAGGAAGGCGATGTACTCCCACGACGCCGCCTGGGCCGCGGCCGACGACTTCTTGGAGATCCACAGGGCACTGCCGGCGGGCTGCACGCCACCGGTGGGCGTCGCCTCGACCGTAGGCAGCGGAGCCACGCCGAGCTGCACGTTCGGGTACTGGCTGAGCAGCTGCTGCACCGTGCCCAGCGCCGCCGACGTGTCGATGGCCATGGAGTACTTGCCCGATCCCACCCCGAGCAGGTTGTCGAACTCGTCGGCGCCGTTGGCCGAGTTGGTGCCCGCCGACCCGGACCGCACCAGCTGATCGAGGTAGGTGAAGACCTGGGTGCCGGTCGGGTTGGCGAAGACCGCCCTGGTCGCCCGGGCCGAACGCCCGTTGGCGTTGTTGACGAGGACCTGGTTGGCCGTGGCCAGCTCCGTCTCGAAGTACCAGGGGTCGATCTTCAGCCCGAGGCCGCCCTGCCCCGCCGCCTTCAGCGCCTTGGCCGCCGTGACCAGGTCGGCCAGCGTCGCCGGCGGCTTGGCGGGGTCGAGCCCGGCCTTCTGGAACGCGGCCTTGTTGTAGTACAGGACCGGGCCCGAGACGGCGAAGGGCATGGCCTGCTGGGCCTTGTCGAGGTTCCAGTAGGCCAGGGCCCGGGGCAGGAGGTCGCCGGTCGAGTAGTGGAACCCGTCGATGCAGTTCTGGACGGGAAGGATCGACTGCGTGTCGACGGCACCCTGGGTGTCGGTGTCCTGCAGCTGGACCACGTCGGGCAGCTCGCCGTTGGTGAGGCCGGCCTGGTACTTCTGCCACGTGTCGTCGTAGCTGGTCTGCACCACCAGGTTCACGTGCACCTTGGTCTGCGAGTGGTTGAAGGTGTCGGTGAGCGCCTGCAGGGTCTGACCGTTCGCCCGGGGCATCGACTCCCAGAAGTTGATGGTCACCGGTGACGTCCGGCCGGACAGGGCCGCCGGCGAGCACGTCGTCGCCGACGTCGTGGACGCCCCGCCCGAGGTCGTCGACGACGAGGACGAGGACGATGAGCAGGCGGCGAGGAGCAGTGCGGCCGCCCCCAGCGCGGCAACCGGCAGGAGCGTGCGGTGTCGGGACAGGACCATGGACCCGTTGTAGCACCGGGTCACTTGTCGGAACGGTGAAAAACGTGTGACCAAAGTCCTATTTGACGGCCCCCGACGTCAGGCTCCTCACCAGTTGCTTCTGGAACACGACCAGGAGGATCAGCAGCGGCACCACGGCGATGACGGTGCCGGCCAGCGACACGTTGATCTGGTCGAGCTGGGTGTTGATGAGCTGCTTCAGGCCGATCTGGACGGTGCGGACCGAGTTGTCGTTGCCGGTCACCAGCAGGGGCCACAGGTACTGGTTCCAGGCGGACAGGAAGCTGAACACCCCGAGCGCGGCGAGTGCCGGGCGGGCCAGGGGCACGGCCACCGACCAGAGGAACCGGAAGTGCCCGTAGCCGTCCAGCTGGGCCGCCTCGCGCAGGTCACGCGGGATCTGCAGGAACGCCTGCCGGAGGAGGAAGGTGCCGAACCCCGTCGCCAGGAACGGGACGGTCAGCCCCGGGAAGGTGTTGAACCACCCGAGCGACGACACCGTCGACAGGTTGGTGGCGATCGTCACCTCGAACGGGATCATGAGCGTCATGAGGAAGACCACGAACAACGTGCGCTTGAAGGGGAACTCGAGGAAGGCGAACGCGTAGGCGGCCAGGACCGACGTGACGAGCTGGCCGGCGACGATGATCGTCGTCTGGATGGCGGAGTTGCGCAGGTAGACGGCGAGGTCGCCCTCGGTCCAGGCCTTGCGGTAGGACCCCCACTGGGGGTGGAGCGGGAAGAACGGCGGCGGCTGGTGGGCGATCTGGCTGGGGGCGAGCAGCGAGTTCACGACCGCCATGTACAGGGGGAACAGCACCACCACGGCGCCGATCGACAGCAGGGTGTAGCGGAGTACGAGGCGCAGGCGCCGGTGGCG
>PMFY01000470.1 GCA_003157945.1 Acidimicrobiaceae bacterium
GGAAGCGGAACCACGTGGCCAGGATCAGGACCAGGAGGAGGAGCTCCGTGGTGAGGATGGGCTGGACCTGGCTGAGGTCGCCCAGGTGCAACGCCACGGCCTGGCACAGGAAGGATCCGATCATCACCGCGAACCCGATGAGCCAGACACCGCGCCGGAGGGCGTGGGTCATCAGGCTGAGGTGGAGCGTGGCGTCCTCGGGGGCGTCCTCGACGCCCATGCGCTGCAGGATGCTCGTCACGGCGTTGGCCAGCGCCGCCGTCAGGGCCAGGACGTAGACCACGAACTCCTCCCCTACCACTACGTCCCGCACCGCTGCGAGACTCCTGCGTCGACATTCCCTCCGGGTCCCCGACGGCAGGGACCACGTTGCACTCCGTGTGGCCCGGGTCGCATCTCCCGGCCCGTCCGCTGTCTTCCGCTCTGCGCCTGCCGCTCTGCGCCTGCCGCCGTGCGCTCCACACGTCCGGCGACGTGTCCCCCGGGCGACCGACGACCTCAGTCTACGGGTGCGGCCCCGCGACGCGAGCACCCTCCCGGCCGGTCGGCACCGGGGCGGTGCACGGTTCCGACCGTCACCGGCGCAGGAACTCGTCGGCAAACGTGCCGATGGACTCCAGCGCGTCCGACGTCCTCCGCCACGGTTTGACGAACACCCGGTCGACGCCGGCCCGGGCGCAGGCCTCGATGGCCGCCGCGTCGGCCCCGGGTGCCGAGAGGGTGACCTCGGTGCGCCCGGACCGCCCGGCACGCTCCCGGAGTTCCGCCAGCCGGGCCACCTTGGCCGGGATCTCGTCCACGGTGTGGTTCATCGGGATCCACCCGTCGCCGACGGTCGCCGCCCGTCGGAGCGCGGCCGCTCCGTCCCCACCGATGTGCAGCGGGGGGCCGGGACGCTGGACCGGCTTGGGCTCGAACATCACCGGGTCGAAGTCGAAGAACCGGCCGTGGTGCTCGACGACGTCCTCGGACCAGAGCCGCCGGCACACGTCGATGGCCTCGTCGACCCTCGCCCCCCGCGAGTCGAAGTCGAGGCCGACCGCCTCCCATTCGGCCCGGAGCCAGCTGGCCCCGATCCCGAAGTCCAGCCGACCGCCGGACACGACGTCGAGCGTGGCGGCGGCCCGGGCCGTCGAGAACGGGTGGCGGAGCCCGATGTTGTAGACCTGCGTGCCGAACCTGATCCGCTCGGTGCGGCCCGCCAGGAAGGCGAGGTAGACCAGCGGGTCGTAGACCGGGATGTCGGCCGGGATGGGTGGATGGTCCTGGCCGTCGTGCGGACTGCCCCCCATGTCGACCGGGAGCACCAGGTGCTCGGGGATCCACACCGAGTCGAAGCCCAGCCGGTCCGCCTCCACGGTGACCGCCACCCAGGCCGAGGGATTGAGGACGCCGAGAGACAGGGCGAACTTCACGCGGTCACCCCGTCGCCGTGGTGACCCCGGAACACGCCCCCACCCGACCGACCGTCGGCGACCCGTCGCATCAGAGCCGTGCCTCCGCCGGGAGGCGCACCGCCGGATCGTCCCCGAAGGCCCGGATCATCCCCTCCTGGCCGAACGAGGCGAGCAGCGCGCCCGCTTCGGAGAACACCTGGCCGCGCACGTACGACATCCCTCCCCCCACCTGGGTGCTCTCGTGGTGGTAGAGCAGCCAGCCGTCCCACGTCACCGGATCGTGGAAGGTCACGGTGAGGCTCATCACCGCGGTCGAGATCCCCTCGTGGGCGAGTGCCGTGCCGACACCGCGGTGGGGACGCATGGTGGTGGAGATGGAGAGGTGCCCGGTGAAGTGGGCGAGCAGCGCACGGGCCAGGTCGTCCCGGGTCGGGACGGGCCGGTACCGGAGCCAGGCGGCGAGCACGGGGGGCCCGACCTCGTCGGGGTCGTTCGGGTCGCCCGTGCCCACCAGCCGCAGCTCGCGCCCGTCCATGGGCATGTCGTAGCGGAACGCCTCGGCGGGCGGACCGACCGGGGGCGGTCCGGCGGCGTGGCGGATCACGTCACCGGTCGGTGTGTCGAGCAGCAGATTGACGGAGGCGCAGCGACGATCGGCCTGACCCACCGTGACCACCGCCCCACCGAACGTCCGCCCGCGATGGGTGACGTCGACGTCCAACCAGAGGCTCCGTTCGTCGTCGACGGCCCGGGTGAAGACGGCGTGGGCGGAGCGCACCCGGTACTCCGGGAGTTCCTTCGACGCGGCCACCACGGCCTGGGCCATCAGCTGGCTTCCGTCGACCACCCGCCGGGCGCCGCCGTCGCTCGTCCCGACGTAGTGGTGGGGACCGTCGGCGCGGACGTCGAACACCTCGAGCATCCCCTCGACGCTGGATCCCGTCACCGGGCGGCCCACGCCGGTCACCGGCCCGACACGGCCGGGTCGGCCACGCCCACCCGGAGGTCGACGGCATCCTGGAAGAAGGCGATGTGGCCGGCCAACCGGGCCACCTCGGGATAGGGGTCCTCGTAGCTCCACGCCAGGACCTCGGGTCCCGCGGTGTCGAGCCGCCGGTAGGTCGCCGTCCCCTTGTAGGGGCAGTGGCTCGTCCGAACGTCGGCGACGAAGCGCTCGAGACGGACGTCGTCCGGCGCGAAGTAGAAGACGAGACCGTGGTCCTGCTCGTCGACCAGGAGCGTCCGCCCGCTGTCCGCCAGCAGCTCCCCGTCGAACGACACCGTCACCCGGTTGCGCCGGGCCAGGACGTCCACCCGGTAGTCGGGCCGAGCCACGTATCCCGAGTGCTCCACGACCGCTCCTCTCCCCCACCGGCCGCGCCGGTCCCGATCATCGTAGTGTTCGGTTCCGTGGCCGGGCGGACCGGCCAGGGGCCGACAGCCGGGGGAAGGAGCCACCATGATCATCGTGCTCGGAGTCTTCGAGGTCGAGGCCGGGGACCGCGATCGGTTCCTGGAGCAGAAGGCGGCGCAGGTCACCGCCACCCGGGCGGAGACCGGCTGCATCGACTACGCATTCGCCGCCGATGCCGCCGACGCCGGGCGGGTGCGGCTCGTCGAACGGTGGGAGAGCATGGCCGACCTCGAGGCCCACGTGGCCGCGCTGCGGTCGGCGCCCCCGGCGACGGCGCCGCCCGTGCCGTCGCGCACGGTGGCCGTCGACGTCCTCGACGCCCGGGTGGTGCGGGCCCCGTGGGCATGACCACGGCCGGCCCCGCGCCCGATGCCGTCGACCCGTCCCGGTGGTCGCTCCGGACGGTCCCGGCCGAGCTCGAACGGCGCTGGCTGGCCGAGGGGCTGTGGGACGACCGTACCCTCGGGCACCTGCTCGACGAGGCACTCGCCGGACATCCCGACCAGGAATTCCGGATCCATTCGCGGACTCGGCCCTGGACGGGCACGTTCGGCGAGCTGCGGACGCGTGCGCTGCGGCTGGCGGGGGCGTTGGCCGAACGGGGGGTGGGACCGGGCGACCCGGTGGCGTTCCAGCTGCCCAACTGGTCGGAGGCCGCCGTCACCTTCTACGCCACCGCCCTNNTTCGTCACGGCGGCCGCCTTCGGGCACACCGACTACCTCGACGGACTCGGGCGCATGGGCGACGCCCTCGACGGCATCGGGACGGTGGCGGTCGTGGGGGCGGCGCGCCCGCTGCCCGGTGGGCTCCTCGACTTCGAGGACCTCGAGACCTCGGGGCGGCCACTGCCGGCCCGACGCGACGTGCCGGCCACCGCGGCCGCGGTCATCGCCTACACCTCGGGCACGACGGCCGACCCGAAGGGGGTGGTCCACACCCACCGGACCATCGGTGCCGAGGTGCGTCAGCTCGGCGACATGCGGGCCTCCGGCGGCCGCCACACCCTCACCGGGGCCCCGGTGGGCCACGCCATGGGCATGCTCGGCGCCCTGTTGATCCCGGTGCTGAAGGGCGACCCCGTGCACCTCACCGACGTGTGGGACCCCCCGCGCCTCCTGGCCATCATGCACGAGCACCAACTGGCCTGTGGCTCCGGGGCCACGTACTTCCTCACCAGCCTGCTCGACCATCCGGACCGCACCGACGAGCACCTCGAGCTGATGCACTTCATCGGCCTCGGGGGCTCGACCGTCCCCCTCCCGGTCGCCGAGCGGGCGACGGCCCTCGGACTGTCGCTGGTCCGGATGTACGGCTCCACCGAGCACCCCTCGATCACCGGCAGCTACCACACCGACCCCGAGCGTCAGCGGCTGGCCACCGACGGGCGTCCGTTGGCCGGTGTCGAGATCCGCCTGCTCGACGACCTCGGCCGACCGGTGCCGGACGGGTATCCGGGGGAGATCTGGTCGCGCGGCCCCGACTGCTGCATGGGCTATACCGACCCGACCCTGACCGCCGCCCTGTTCGACGACGACGGCTGGTATCGCACCGAGGACGTGGGCGTGCTCGACGCCACCGGGTTCCTGACGATCACGGACCGGAAGAAGGACATCATCATCCGTGGGGGCGAGAACATCAGCGCCGTCGAGGTGGAGGAGCTGCTGATGACCCTGGAGGGCGTGGTCGAGGTGGCCGTGGTGGGCGCCCCGGACACCCGGCTCGGCGAGCAGGTGTGCGCCTTCGTGCGGCTGGCCCCGGGGACCGCCCCGGTGGACGTCGCCCGCGTGCGACGCCACCTCGACGCGGCCGGCCTGGCCCACCAGAAGTGGCCGGAGCAGGTCCGGGCCATCGACGAGCTGCCGAGGACGCCGTCGGGCAAGGTCGTCAAGGAGGCACTCCGCCGTCAGTTGCGGGCCGAGTACGACGGAGCGGGACAGGTCGCCCCCGGGGCCGGGACGTCCTAGTCCGGCACCTCGAGCCGCGGCACCACCTCGGCCATGAAGCGCCGCAGGGTGTCGTCGCCCGGGTAGTCGCGCAACCACAGCAGCAGTCCCCGACACCCGGCGTCGATGAAGGCCTGGGCCTTCTCGGCCACCTGCTCGACGGTGCCCACCAGGTTGTCGGCCAGGTACCGGTCGGGGTCGTCGTGACCCCACAGGTCCCCACCGCTCTCCGAGGCGCACCAGGCGCGCGCCTCGGCGTCGGTGTCGAAGATGCGGCAGTCCGGTCCGTGGGTCCGCGTGATCCCCGCGAACGGCCGCCCCGCCTCGTCGCAGTAGCGCTCGAGCAGCTGGGACTTGCGGACGAAGGCGTCCAGGCCCACCTGCCAGTTGGTGAGGTCGGCCCGACGGGCGGCGATGCGCAGGGTGACCTGCTCGCCCCCGCCGCCCACCAGGATCGGTGGTAGCGCCTGGACGGGTTTGGGGTCGCAGAAGGCCCCGTCGAGTTGCAGGTGGTCCCCGACGAAGGTGACCGTCTCCTCGGACCACAGCCGCCGGACCACCTCGAGGGTCTCGTCCAGGACGGCCAGCCGCCGGCGGTCGGACAGGTACTCGTAGCCGTAGGAGTGGTACTCCTCGTGGAACCATCCGGCACCCAGTCCCAGGATGAGCCGTCCCGCCGAGTAGACGTCGACGCACGCCGCCTCCTTGGCCAGCAGGCCGACGTTGCGATAGGAGGCGCACGTGACCAGCTGGCCCAACCCCACCCTGGTCGTCCGCTGCGACAGCGCGGCGAGGAGGGTGAAGGCCTCGAAGACGTGGGTGGGCCGGCGACGGGGCACGGTCTCCACGTGGTCGTAGACCCACAGGTGGTCGTAGCCCAGTTCCTCGGCCAGCTGGGCCAGTTCGACCGAGCGCTCGAAGGCGGCCCGGCCCGCCCAACCGGTGTACTCGAGCTTCCAGCCCTGGGGCACGAACACTCCGACCTGCAGGCGGCCGCGTCCGGCACCACCCGGCGTCGCCGTGCTCACCCGGGGAACTCCCACCACTGGACCTCGGCCATCATCGGCAGGAGGAACCGGACGTAGATCGAGTGGATCCGGACCACCTCCTGGTCGTCGACGGCGTGGTCCACCAGCTCGACCCGCTCGTCGTGCTCCCGGTAGGCCACCGCCCGGTCCCGGACGCCCTCCAGCTCGTCGAGCGAGCCCACGGCGAAGCCGAAGTGGTCGAGTCGCGGGCACCGCATCGGGTCGTCGTCGGAGATCAGGAAGAGGAACTGGTCCCAGTGGACGCACGACAACACCAGACGGTGGCGGTCCTCGGTCATGACCTCGAGCTCCTCGAACCCGAACACCCGGCCCCAGAAGTCGCAGAGGTCGGCCCGGTGCCCGGCGTCGAGCAGCCCGGCGTCGAGACTCATGGCCACGTGGTTGAGCCGTGGGTTACCCGACGGGTAGAAGGGGTGCGTCATCGCCGTGACCCTCCCGACCCCCGGGGGGCGACCATGACCTTGCCGGCGAACCGGCCTTCGGCCAGGCCGGCCAGCGCCTCGGAGATGCCCTCGAGCGGAACGTCACCGGCCTCGATGAGCAGATCGGTGGGGAACGACGGCTCGGCCAGGAGGGCCAGGGCGTCACCGAACCCGCCCTCGTCGTACACGAAGGAGCCCACCACCGAGAGCTCGTTCAGGATGAACCGGTTGGGATCGAAGCTCGGCTGCTCGACGCCCGCCCCCACCAGCGCCAGGGTGCCGCCCCGACGGAGCTGGTGGAACC
>PMFY01000028.1 GCA_003157945.1 Acidimicrobiaceae bacterium
GCTGCTCGGGACGCTCGACGACCTCGGTCTGACGGAGGAGACCGCCGTGCTCGTCTCGTCCGACCACGGCGAGAACCTCGGTGAGCTCGGCATCTACTGCGACCACCAGACCGCCGACGAGGTCACCACCCGGGTCCCGGTCGTCCTCGCCTGGCCCGGTGCGGATCTGGAGCCGGGCACCGTCGACACCGGTCTCCACTACCAGTTCGACCGGTGGGCGACCCTCGTCGAGCTGGCCGGCGGTGACGTACCCGGGCGCTGGGACGGGCGGTCGTTCGTCGACCGCCTCCGTGGACCAGCGCGCGCCGCACGGGGCGACACATCCGGACGGGACCACCTGGTCCTCTCCCACGGGGCGTGGACGGCCCAGCGCTCGGTCCGGTTCGACCGCTGGTTGTGCATCCGCACCTACCACGACGCCTTCCACGGCTTCCCCGACGTCCTGCTGTTCGACGTGGAGGCCGATCCCTACGAGCAGCACGACCGGGCAGCCGAGCGCCCCGAGGCGGTCGAGCACGCGCTCGCCGTGCTGGCCGACTGGTCGAGTGACGCGCTGGCCCGCTCCCACCACGGGACCGACCCGCTGTGGTCGGTGCTGACCGGCGGCGGGCCGTGGCACAGCCGGATCGACGTGGCCTGGTACCTGGACCGCCTGCGGGCCACCGGCCGGGGCGACTGGGCCGAGCGGTTCGCCGGGCGGGTCGGGGCCGGCCGGCCCCGCCTCGACGTCGGCTGCGGCGCCGGGCGCTACACCGGCCTCCTGGGCGAGCCGGTGGTCGGCCTCGACGCCTCGGGGGTGATGCTCGACGCCTGCCGGGCGCTCGTGCCCGACGCCCGGTACGTCCTGGGGGACGTGGAGGCGCTCCCCTTCGCCCGGGGCTCGCTCGGCGGAGCCTGGTCGTGGATGCCCCACCTCCACGTCCCGAGGGCACGCCTGCCCCTGGCGCTGTGGGACCTCCACCGGGTCCTCTCGGTGGGCGCCCCCTTCGAGCTCCAGGTGCTCGCCGGCCGGTACGAGGGGGACGAGCTGGAGGGGGACGAGGTGGGCGGGCGCTTCTTCGCCGGCTGGGACGTCCCTGAGCTCCTCGACGTGGTGGCCGGCGCCGGCTTCGACGTGGACGAGGGATCGGTGGTGGTGGACGACGACGAGCTCCGGCTGCGGGCGGTGCGGGCCCGGACGCTGGCCGACACCGTGGGCCCGGGGATGCGCCTCCTGGTCTGTGGGCTGAACCCGAGCCTGTACGATGCCGACGCCGGTGTGGGTTACGCCCGACCCGGCAACCGGTTCTGGCCCGCCGCCCTGGCCGCCGGGGTGGTCACCCGCGACCGCGACCCCCTCCACGCCCTCCGGGTGGACGGCGTCGGGATGACGGACCAGGTCAAACGGGCCACCCGGGCGGCCGACGAGCTGACCGCCGCCGAGTACCGGTCGGGGCTCGACCGGCTCGACCGCTTGGTCGGGTGGCTCCGGCCCGGGGCGGTGTGCGTCGTCGGCCTGGCCGGGTGGCGGGCGGCCGTCGGCCGGAAGGCGGTCGCCGGGCCCCAGCCCGGGTCGTTGGGCGGTCGCCCCGTCTACGTGCTCCCGTCGACCAGCGGGCTCAACGCCCGCACCCCCCTCGACGACCTGGTAACCCACCTCCGGGCCGCCGCCGAGCTGGCCGACGTCGGCTGATCCCCGACCCGGCCCCGGGGCGACGGGCTACGACGCCCACGGCCCGACGCCGCCGATCCGCTCGGGCGTGATGCGGAGCACGTAGCCGAGCGAGGGGTCGTCGGTGGGCGGAAAGCGGACGTCGGGGCCGAGGTAGACGTGGGCCAGCCGCTGGAGGAGCGGGGCGGCCCCGCCCTCGACGACCTCGGCCCGACCGTGGACCACCAGGTAGTGGTCGAGGCTCCGCTCGTTCCGGCCCTCGGCCTCGATGGACAGGGCCACCCGCGGGTCGCGGCGGACGTTGGTCAGCTTCTGCCAGACCCCCATGTGGCCCGAGACGATCCGGTCCCCGTCGAGGCCCACCCACACCAGCGACACCTGGGGCGAGCCGTCGGGGTTGAGGGTCACCAGGTGGGCCAGGCGCCCGCTGGTCACCACCTCCCTGATCGCATCGGTCATCTCCACGGCCATGGTCGTCCTCCGTTCACCCGTCCCGGTCCAGGATGGACGTTAGGACACCCTCGACCTGCGAGCTCGGCAGCAGGCTGCCCCCGTCGACCACCAGGTTCTGGCCGGTGATGAACCGTGCCATCGGCGAGCAGAGGAAGACCACCACGTCGGCGANNTGCCCCCGTCGACCACCAGGTTTACCCCGGTGACGTAGCTCGCCAGGTCCGAGCAGAGGAAGGCCACCACCGAGGCGACCTCGTCGGCGGTGCCCGGCCGGCCGAGGGGCGTCCGCCGGGCCAGATCCGCCCGGCGCTCGGCGTTCCGCAGCAGCGGGGCGGTGAGGGGCGTCTCCACCAGGCCCGGCGAGACGCAGTTCACCCGCACGGTCGGTCCGTACTCGAGGGCGGCCGACCGGGTCAGGGCGATGACCGCCGCCTTGGCCGCCGAGTACGGGG
>PMFY01000027.1 GCA_003157945.1 Acidimicrobiaceae bacterium
GTGTGGAAGAACTCCTCCTGGAGGGACTCCTTGCGCTCCATGAACTGCACGTCGTCGATGAGGAGGACGTCACACTCCCGATAGCGCCGTTTGAAGGCGGTGGTCGAGCTGTGGCGGATGGCGTCGACGAACTCGTTCATGTACGTCTCGGTGGTGACGTAGCGGACGTTCCGCCCGGTGAAGTTCTCCAGGACGTAGTTGCCGATGGCGTGGAGGAGGTGGGTCTTGCCCAGCCCGGCGTCGCCGTAGATGAAGAGCGGGTTGTAGGACCGGGCCGGTGACTCGGCCACCGACTGGGCGGCCGCGTGGGCGAACCGGTTGGAGGAGGCGATGACGAAGGTCTCGAACGTGTACCGCGGGTCGAGCAGGGAGGTGGACGCCGCTTCCGTGCCCCCGGTGACGGTGACCGGGGGTATCCGGACCGGGCGGTCGTCGTCCGGCTGGACGGCGGCGATGGTCGCCTGACGTTCTTCGCTCGGGGCGACGACCTCGAGGTGGACGACGACGTCGCGGCCGAGTGTGCCGGTCACGGTGTCCTGGATGAGTCCGAGGAAGCGCGACTCGACCCGGTCGCGGATCAGCTTGTTGGGAACCCCGAGGACGATGTCCTCACCTTGGATCGACACCGGCGTGACCCCCGACAGGTAGGCCTGCCAGATGGCGTCGGACACCTGCTCGCGAAGGGCGTCGGCGCACGATGTCCACAAGTCTTCGGTGTCGTTCACGTGGGCCTCCGCCCTTTGACTGCGCAATTGGTCCACAAAGATATCCACAGCTGTGGACGAGCACCATCCGACGGTGCCGGCTCCCCCGTCGACGACGGGTCGCAGTCACTGCCTGTTCACTCGGCTCTGTTCTTCGCACCCCGGCTCGGACTGTCCCCGGCCGGCGCACCCGGTAGCGTGCCCCGGGGTCGGAACGGTACACCGTGCCCGTCCACGGCGCCTCCGGGCTCCGACTAGAGACCCCGGCCGGTTTCGGCGTAGCATGTACGTCGAATGCCCAGTCCCGAGTGACGGGGCCCCCTGCCGAACGGGACACGATGTCCGCGGTCCAGGGCGAGGAAGGAAGTGGATGGATGAAACGGACGTACCAACCCAACGTGCGCAAGCGCGCCAAGACGCACGGTTTCCGCAAGCGGATGTCGACCAAGGCCGGCCGGGCGGTCATCAGGTCCCGCCGGGCGAAGGGACGCCAGCGCCTGTCGGTGTGACCGCCGGGCGACCCCGGCGGCCCGGTGTGACCGCGGTGCGGGCCCGAGCGACCTTCGCCGATCTCCGGCGCAGTTCGTCACGGGGCCGTAGCGGTCCTCTGTCGGTGTCCTACGTGGCCCGTCCCGAGTGGGAGCGGTCCCAGGTCGCCTATGCGGTCGGCCGCAAGGTCGGCAACGCCGTTCAGCGCAATCGGCTCCGACGGAGGCTGCGGGCCATCATGGCCGGTTGTGCCGCCGACCTGCCGGTGGGCGCCTACGTGGTACGGAGCTCCGAAGGTGGGCCGGCCCTCGAATTCGACGAACTGAAGGTGGCCATGAGCCGAGCACTGGACAAGGCGACGAGCCGGTCCCCGGAACGGATGGGCAGATGACCCGGGTCGACGGCCGTTTCGACACGAACTCCCTGGTGGACAGCGATATCGGGCACGACCACGGGTCGGGGTCCGGCACGGCAGCGGTGGCGCGTCCGGCGCCCACCCGGACGGTTCTCGCCCTGGTCCGCGCCTATCAGCTCGCCCGGTCGGGCAGGCCCACCGGCTGCCGTTACCTTCCCAGCTGCTCCGAGTACGCCGTCGAGGCCGTCGACCGCCACGGTGCGGGGCGCGGGACCTGGCTTGCCGTCCGACGTATCTCCCGCTGTGGCCCCTGGGGCGGCCACGGCATCGATCCCGTGCCTGAACGGAGCATCCCATGAGCTCACTCACCCACGTGATCGGCGGGGTCTTCCAGCCGATCCTCAAATTCATCGCCGAGATCCTGGCGTTCTTCTTCGCCCTGATCCCGAGCTACCCGGTCGCCGTCGCGCTGCTGACCATCGTCGTCATGGCCGCCCTGACCCCGCTGACGGTCAAGAGCACCAAGAACATGGCGGCGATGCAGGCCCTCGGGCCGGAGATGAAGAAGCTGCAGCAGAAGTACAAGGGCCCGGAGAACCGCGCCCTGCTGAACGAAGAAATGATGAAGCTCTACAAAGAGCACAATGTAAACCCGGCATCCGGGTGCCTTCCAATGCTATTGCAGATGCCGTTCTTCTTCATGCTCTACAGCGTCATCCGCGGCATCACCAATACCGTCAGCAAGGGCGTCGCCCTGCCGTACACGTACCAGAACGGGGTGTTCGTCCCGAATGTCAGCAGTAAGTGCGCATCGAAAGTGTGCGCCGACCCGCGCTACATCTCCCCGAGCACCGAGATGTACCACCACATCGTCGCAGCTCACGGGCAGCTCATCTCGGGAGGGATCGACTTCGCGGCGAAGCTCCTGTCCCACCACTCGAGCCCGTGGCTCTATATCCCCTATGCGCTGTTGGTGCTCGGGGCGGTCGGCCTCCAGTACCTGCAGATGGCTCGACTGAACGCCCGTAACCCGCAGGCGAGTCAGGCAAATCCGCAGGCAGCCATGCTGCAGAAGTACATGCCTCTCATCTTCGGCTTTATTTACCTAAATGTCGCCGCAATTCTGAACGTCTATTTCATCGTTTCGAGCGCAATCAGGATCGGCACCCAGGAAGTCCTGTTCCGGCGGGGGATCGTCCCCGGGCCCGGCGCGCCGGCGGGAGCGTCGGGCGGGAAGTCACGCACGCTGTCCGCCGCCAAGGACGCGGGGGTGGAATCGGAGGAGCGGGCACTTCCCAAGGCCAAGGGGTCGGGGACCTCGTCCAAGGGCTCGACCGGGTCGTCGAAGGGTGCGGCGACGCCCAAGGGCGGCGCGACGTCGGGCAACGGCTCCAAGCCGTCGAGCAACGGCAACCAATCGACCGACGGCCAGGAAGCGGAGGATGCCGCCAAGAAGCATCCGCGTTCCAAGGCCAAAAAAGAGAGAAAGGCGCGCTGACACGTGGAGTGGGTGGAAGCTAGCGGGAAGTCCCTCGCCGAGGCGAAGGAGTCGGCCCTCGACATGCTGGGGGTCGCGGAGGATGACGCGGAATTCGTCGTCCTGAGTGAGCCCAAGGCCGGCCTGTTCGGTCGCCTTCGGGGCGAGGCACGCGTCCAGGCGCGTGTCCGCCCGGTGGCCCCTCCGCCGAAGCGGACCCGCCGGCAACGGCCGGACCGCAAGCGTGAGGGAAATGGACGACCCCGGTCCGGGGAGTCCGCGGCCAAGGGCGGCGACGGCCGAGGGCGCAAGGACAAGCCGGAGGGTGACGGCGACGACGGTGCCCCGGCGGGCGCCGCGTCGGCGACCACGGCGAGCGACGAAGCCGGTGGAGCCGGTGGAGGGAATCGACGCAACCGGTCCAGGGGCGGCAGGTCGTCCGAGGGGAACCAGTCGAAGCAACAGAGAGAGCAAGGATCTGGGCGAGCGTCCGGAGATCGAGAGGACAACATGGAAGAGTCGTTGACACTGGAGCAGCAGGGTGAGGCGGCGGAGCAGTTCCTCTCCGGGCTCGTCCGGGAGTTCGGCCTCGATGCCACGGTCTCCTTCGCGGAGATCGACGAAGACACTGTCCAGGTGGCCGCGGTCGGTGACGATCTCGGGCTGCTGGTGGGCCCCCGAGGCACCACTCTGGCTGCGGTCCAGGACCTGACGAGGACCTTCGTCCAGCGCCAGTCGGAGAACCGCACGGACCGGATCCTGGTGGATGTCGGTGGCTACCGGGAGAAGCGCAACGCCGCGCTCAAGCGGTTCGCCGAGGGGATCGTCGAAGAGGTCAGGAGCTCCGGTGACGAACGGGCCCTCGAGCCGATGTCCCCTGCGGACCGCAAGGTCATCCACGACACCGTGAACGAGATCGATGGTGTGGAGACCCGGTCGGACGGCGTGGAGCCCAACCGCTATGTGGTGATCGCTCCGGTCTGAGCCGGCGACGTCGGGAACGGATACGAATTGCATGTGGCACCGGGGTCAACCCGGTGCCACATTCGCGTCCGGGCTCGAAGACCCGACAGGTGGGCGGTCCGGGGATCCGGACGGCTGAAGAGGGGGAAGGCCCAAGTGATGGTCGAGGGTGACAGCCCAGGTGCACTCGAGCAGTATCGGCGTCGGTTGGGTCACCAACTCGAGCCGCAACTCCGGCGGTCCTTCGAACTGGGCTTCCTCGGGACGATGCCGATGGAGGACCAGGTCGACCACGCCCTAGGATTCGTCGTGATCCTGGAGGACGAATTGGACGGAGCCCCGCCCAGTGTGATCGACCTCGGGACGGGCGGCGGAGTCCCCGGTCTGGTGTTGGTGTGCTGCTGGCCGGACACCAGGGTGGTCCTCATGGATGCCAGCGAACGACGGACGAACTTCCTCCACGAGGTCCTCGAGGAATGGCCGGTCGCGCATCGGGCCGAGGTCGTGCGGGGGCGGGCTGAGGAGCTGGGCCGGCAGGAAGACCTGCGGGAATGCTTCAGCGCCGTGACGTCCCGGTCATTCGGACCTCCGGCCGCAACCGCTGAATGTGGATCGGGATTCCTGGAGGTTGGCGGGTTGATGGTCGTGTCGGAACCACCGGACACCCCCACCGGAGGACGTTGGCCGGCAGCAGGTCTGACCCCGTTGGGACTGTCCCCTGTGGGCATCATGCGCCCGACGGAGAGGTTCGGCTACCAGCTCCTCCGGAAGACGGACCGACTCGACGACCGGTTCCCGCGTCGGGTCGGTGTACCGGTGAAGCGCCCAGCCTTCTGATCGCGGTCCGCCCGGTAGCCCCGGTGGACATCGACGGTTCCCCGTGAGAGCACCTGAATGTTTCACGTGGAACAAGTTACGGGGCTGCCGGAGGCATGGTGTAGGAGCCTCGACCGTCCACACCGAGGAGTGGGCGTCGACGATGTCAGTGTCCCCGCCCGGGAAGACGGTGGCTCCACCCGGGGTCGCCGTGAGCGTCGGGGGTGGTCCTGCTCACGCCAGAGTCGGCGTTGGTGGACCGAGGTGGTCCGGGAATGGACGGCCTGGCGGAAGGTGACCGGACACCACTCCCCCATCGGTGCGGGCTCCGAGTCGGGCGTGACCATGGCCGGTGTCGAGGCTCTGCAGATCGGCGGCACCTTCCGTGAGGGACCAGGATCTGGGGCCGCACGGCGACGACAGTTGGGAATGGACCGGCCGGGTACCGCCAGCGGGAACGACATGACCG
>PMFY01000069.1 GCA_003157945.1 Acidimicrobiaceae bacterium
CCCCCCGATGAAGAGGACACGGGTCGAGGTGGCCATGGACCGCGCGCCGCCGCTCAGGCGGCCGGATAGCCGAGGCGCCGGGACTCGGTCGCGACCAGGGGCAGCACCCCCGACAGCTCCCGCTCGACCTTCCGCCACTTGTCGGCACTCGGCATCGTCCAGGTGTTGACCACCGGCAGCTTCCGGCTGTAGCGGTCGAGGGGGCCCGGATCGAGGTGCGCCCACCCGGCCAGTCGGGCCAGCACCGGGCCCGGGTCGGCGGCCATGTCCTCGTAGCGGACGGTGAGCACCCGGTCGGGATCCGCCGGGAGGTCGCGCCCGCAGTAGTCGTTGTACAGGCGCCACTGGTGGGCGCAGATCTCCATGACCGTGGCCCCCTCCAATTCCTCCCACCCGGGGATGAGCCCGAAGCACCAGTGGGTGCCCGGATAGTCCGCGATCGCGAACCCCGGGGGCAGCTCGAACCGTTGGAAGCGCGCCTCCTCGGTCCAACCCCGGTACATCGAGGCGATCGAACCCCGGGGGTCCCGGACCACGTACACGAACTGGGCGTCGGGGAAGACCCGGAGGAGCATCTGGATCCGGAAGCAGTTGTCCGGGGTCTTCTCCACCATGCGGATGGGCGGGGCCTTCCGGGCGGCGCCCAGCCGGGTGAGTACCCCGCTCAGGCGCGACCGGACGATGAGCGGGACGCGCCGGCCCACGGCCCCGTGCGATGCCTCGACGTTGCCGACCGCCTCGTAGAAGGCGCGTCGGATGGCCGTGGCCGTGTCGTCGTCCACGTCATCGGCGCCGACGACCATCGAGCTTCCCGGCGTCATCTCCGCCGGGAAGTACGTGCCGATGACGGCCTGGCTCTCCCGGTAGAGACTCCAGAGGTCGGGGTGGGTGGACAGGGCCTGGTAGATCATCGTCGTCCCCGAGCGCGGGGCTCCCAGTACGATGAGCGGGCGGGTGATGAGCGGTTCCCGCAGGTGCGTTCCGGGTGTGGTGGGGAGGGAGCTCATGGGGAGGACAGCCTGCCGCTACGGCGCCGCCGGGATGCCGTCCGTCGAGCATACCAGCGGCACCGCGCCCGTCCCGGGGCGAGCGGACCGGTGAACTCCGGGGCCGGGGCACCGGACGGGCACTCCCGTGACCCCGCCGCGGCGACCGACGGGTCGGACGCCGGCCGTCCGGACGCCGACCACCGGGAGCCCCGGTGCGTCGGCATCACCGGCGCGTCGGGGTATCTCGGCAGCCGGATCGGTGAGCGGTTCGAGCGGGCGGGCTGGCGCGTCATCCCGCTGGTGCGCCGACCGGGGTCGGCAGTGGCCCCGGCGCGCCACTACGACCTGACGGAAGCGGTCGACCCTGCGCTGTTCGATTCGATCGACGTACTGGTCCACGCGGCCTACGACCTGACGGCCCGTCGACCCGACGAGGTCTGGCGCACCAACGTCGACGGGAGTCGGCGACTGCTCGACGCGGCGGGGCGCGCCGGGGTCGGGCGGATCATCGTGCTCTCGAGCATGTCGGCGTACGACGGGACGCGGCAGGTGTACGGCCGGGCGAAGCTGGCGATCGAGACGGCCACCCTGGCCGCCGGCGGCTACGTCGTCCGGCCGGGCCTGGTCTGGGGCGACCGGCCCGGCGGGATGGCCGGGACGTTGGACCGGCTCTGCCGCTATCGCGTCGTGCCGCTGGTCGCCGGCCACGCCGGTCAGTTCCTGGTGTGCGACGTCGACCTGTCGGAGGCGGTGGTGGCGCTCGCCACGACCGACCTCGCTCCCCAGGTGATCGGCGTGGCCGGTCCGGAGGCCGTGCGCTTCCGGACCGTGCTCGAGACGTTCGCCCGCCGGCAGGGCGTCCGGTGCCGGTTCCTGCCCGTGCCGTGGCGACCCCTCCACTGGGCGCTGCGGGCGGCCGAGGCGGTGGGAGCGCCGTTGCCGGTCCGCGCCGACTCCCTGCTGGGCCTCGTCCACCCGGCACCCGACGTCCCCGGCCCCGATGCCCTGGCCCGCCTGGGGATCCGTCCCCGACCGTTCTCGGCGGCGGCACCGTGACCGGCTCCGAGCACCCCCTCGCCGGTGCCGACGCGGTGGGCGGCGACGTGTCCGTCGTCATCTGCACCTACACCCCGGACCGGTGGGAGCAGCTGTGCGCCGCCGTGGACTCGGTGCTCGGACAGACCCGCCCGCCGTTCGAGCTGCTCGTCTCGGTGGACCACAACCGGGACCTCTACGAACGGTGCGTGCAGCGGTGGGGGGACCGGCCCCCGGCCGGCGGAGTACCGATCCGCGTCGTCGAGAACCGGTACCCGGGCCACCTCGGCGCGGCCCGCACCACGGCGTCGGAACTGGCGACCGGCCGCATCATCGCCTTCCTCGACGACGACGCCGCCGCCGAGCCCGACTGGCTGGAGCACATGGTGCCGCCCTTCGGGGACCCGGCGGTCGTCGCCGTCGGCGGGCGGCCGCTCCCGGTGTTCGCCACGGCGCGACCGCGCTGGTTCCCGGCCGAGTACGACTGGGTCTTCGGTTGCGCCTACGTCGGCCTCCCACCGTCCCCCGCACCCGTCCTGCGCGTGATCGGGGCGGCCATGGCGGCACGCCGGTCGGACCTGGCGGCGATCGGGTACTTCCACTCCGACGACCACGACGACATGGACATGTGCCACCGGTTGCTGCACCACTCGCCCCGAGGGGTGATCCTGTACGAGCCGCGTGCCGTCGTCCGACACCACGTGCCTCCCGACCGGGTCACCTGGAGCTACTTCTGGCGACGCTGCTTCCGCGTCAACCGGGGGAAGGCCGGTGCGTTCCGGCAGATGGGCGCCGCCCGCAACCTGGCCGCCGAGCGTCGGTTCGCCCGTGGCGCCCTCACCGGCGGCCTCCGGCAGAGCGGGCACGACCTGGTCCACGGGGACCCGGCGGGCGTGGCCCGCGCCGCGGTGCTGATCGCCGGGCTCGTCCTGGCCGGCACGGGCTACACCGTCGGCTGGGTCGAGTCGCTCGGGCCGGCGGGTCGAGGCAGCTGACGGGCGGACGGCCGCCGACCTACTTGACCAGCTTGCTGCAGAGCCCCTCGAGGGAGCCCACCGTCTGGAGGCAGGCCACGGCGGCGCTCAACGACGACGAGACCACGGTGACCTGCGTCTGCAGGTGCCGGATCTGCTGCGACTGCGTCGCGACCTTGCGGTCGAGCGAGTCGATGCGGTCGTTCATCGTCACGAAGAGCGTCGCGACGACCACGAGCACCACGACGAGCGCCGCCACCACCGCCACCACGCGCCGTCTGGGGCGCGTGGTGGAATCACCCTCGTACTGCTCGAACGGTGCCGCAGCCGCCGCGTGCTGTACGAGGTCGTTCGCATCGGTCTCTGTCATGTTGCCTCCACCGGGATGGACGGGTCGGGCTGATCGGAGCTGAGCGGACTGCGCGCCCCCACGGAACCTGCCGGCTACCGGCACGCGCGCGCCGGACGATCACGGATCACACCCGGTGGCCCGCCCCCGAACGTTGGCCGTAGTATATCGATCGGGACGGGTCCGGAGTTCTGGTTGCTCACGGATCCGTAGGGGTCGGCTCGTGTTCGGTCACGACGGCAGCTACTCACCGGGGCGAGGCGGTCGGCGATTGAGCACACCATCGACACAGGAGTTGGAAGTCGGGCGACCGTCGCAGCCGACGGAGGTTCCCGTGCGTCCGCGACGTCACACCGGACGGGCGCGACTCGGCGACACGGTGGCTCCCTACGTCCTGACCGTCGCGGGGGTCGCCTCGTGGTGGTGGTCCCTCCGCTCGATCCATCCCTACCGGGCCAGCGCGCTCGGCCTCCTCCCCCAGCTGTCGTTCCTCTGGTGGCTGGGCCTGCTGCTGACCGCCGGCGCCGTCGTGTGGGAGCTGCGACGGGACGTCCCCCGCTGGCCGGGCATGGTGGTCAGCCTGGCGGCGCTCGCCCTCGTCCTGCACGGGACCCTCCCGGCCGTCGAGGCCGTGCCCCGCTTCTCCACCGCCTACAGCGTCGCCGGGTTCAGCGAGTACCTGGGCCGTACCGGGAGGGCCCTGCCGCGCCTCGACGTGAGGATGTCGTGGCCGGCCATGTTCGCGGCCGCCGGGATGGCGGCCCGGGCCATGGGGGTCAGCACCCTGTGGTTCCTCCGCTGGTGCCCGCTCGTGCTCAACCTCGCCTACCTCGTCCCGCTCAAGGCGATCGCCAACACCTGCCTCCGCACGGAGCGCGCCCGGTGGGCCGTCCTCGGCCTGTTCCTGGCCGCCAACTGGATCGACCAGGACTACTTCTCCCCCCAGGGACTGAACCTGTTCCTGTTCCTGGTGGCCGTCGCCGTAGTCATCCGGATCTTCAGCGCCGGCGGGTACCCGCCGCGCCTGATCGCCTGGATCGTCCGCACCCGGCAGTGGGCCGCCGTCCAGCGGGCCGGCCTCCGGATCGGCAAGCTGCCCCACGGGGCGGTGGCGGGCGAGCAGCCCGACCTCGCCACCACGCCACGCCGGCGTGTGGCCATGCTCGTGGTGCTCCTCGTGGTCCTCGGCGCCTCGGCGGTGTCCCACCAGATCACGCCGGCCGCCCTGTGCCTGGTGCTCTTCGGACTGGCCGTCACGGGCCGGACCGGCCTGCGCCTGCTCTGGCTCCTCATGGCCTGTCTCGTCTGGGCGTGGCTCTCGTGGGAGGGCCACGCCTACTGGTCGGACCACCTCGCCAAGGTGTTCGGTTCGGCGGGCAACGTCGGGTCGACGCTGAGCGCCACGGTGACCGCACGCCTGCAGGGATCGACACCGGAACGGACATTCGTCCAGGGCGGAAGGGTCCT
>PMFY01000309.1:0-1943 GCA_003157945.1 Acidimicrobiaceae bacterium
ACGGCCCCGGCGATGGCCAGTCCGACGACGATGGCCACGACCTTCAGCCACGTCTGGGTGGATGCCGAAGCGGCCAGGAGGGTCGGGACCACCACGGTCAGGCCGCGGGCGTGACGGCGCCGGACGCCGGGCGCTTCCGGAGGTCGGCGGGGGTCTGCGGCATCCGGGCGCTGAGGACGTAGGCGACCACCACGGCGACGATCACCAACGGGGTGACGCTGAGGCCGTCGCTCGCGAAGAGGAGGATGGCCAGCAGCGTCGAGGTCAGCGGCAGCTTGAGCATGACGGTGGCCATGGCGCCGATGCCCATCGCCACCGCCGGCACCAGGACGAGTCCGGGCAGGTGGGAACCGGCGACCCCGATGGCGGCGCCGATGAACATGGCCGGGAAGATGGGACCACCCCGGAAGGCGGACAACGAGAACGCGTAGGCGATCGACTTGGCGATGGCCAGGACCACCAGTGCCCCCACCGTCCACGTCGAGGCCTTGAGCACGAGGCCGGGCAACGCGGACTGGCCGGAGAACAGCACGGTCTCGGCGCTGCGATGGGTGATCTCGGCGAAGGCGATGGCGACGCCGGCCACCATGAGTCCGATCACCGGGGTCACGGCCATGCGGTGCCGCAGCACGACCGCCTGGAGGGCCAGGGACGTCAGCCGGATGGCGGTGCCCACCACCACGGCGACGACGCCGATGGCGAGCGCCCACAGGAAGAGCGCGACCGTCGGGTGGCTGAAGGCGGGCAGTCCCGGGATGGCGAGCGAGAAGGTGCCGAGGCCGGTCAGGTTGTCGAGGCCGACGAAGATGAGCGTGCCGATGCCGGCGGCCAGGAGCCCCGGCACGAGGACGAGCCCGAGCACCGGGCCACCCAGGCCCGTCGCCTCCATCAGGAGGAAGGCGCCGACGATGGGCGAGCCGAGCAGGGTGCTGACGGCGGCGAAGCTGCCGGCCGCCGCCATCACGGTGGCCGCCATCGGCGGGGCGTTCCTGGCGGCGAGGCGCACGGCGAGGGCGCCGAGGCCGCCACCGATGGCGATCAGCGGTGCCTCGGGGCCGAGCACGACGCCGAGGGCCAGCGTGGCCAGTGATGCGAGGACCACGCCTGGCAGCTCCGCCGCGGTCGGGGGGCCACCACCGGCCTTGAAGCCGTTGGCCGGCTCGTGGCCCGAGGTCCCCGGAAGGTAGGTGATGGTGGCGGCCACCAGGACGCCGGCCACCAGCAGGATCGGGACGGGCCACCAGACCGGGGTGCCGTGGAACCCGAGGCTGCTCGGCAGCGACTGGTAGATCCAGGTCTGGAGCTTGCTGACCAGCGCCAGGAAGAAGTAGGCGACGGCCGACACGGGGACGCCGATGAGGGCGGCGAGCACGAGGAGCTGGACGTAGCTCTTCGACTTCAGCAGCTCCATCGGGTCGTTCGGTGCAGCTGGTGCAGCCGGTGCGGCCGCGGTGGGTGGGGCGGCCGACGGTGCGGCCCCGGCGTCACTCATCGTCGGGCCAGCTGTTGCGCCTGCTCCACTTCATGAAGAAGGCGACCACCAACACGATGGCGAGCCCTCCGAAGATGATGATGTAGAACACGGATCTCCTCCGCTCGCATGGACACCGAGGACAATAGGTCGTCAGCGGGGTGTGGTCGGGAGTTCGGCGGTCGCCGCGGGCCGAAGTCCCCGATCGGTCGTGCGGTGCCGGTTAGGGTGAGAGCCGCTGGCGGTCCCCCGCACAGCGATCAAGACCGCGTAAGGAGTCACGCCGATGCTTGCCTACAACTACCCGATCCTCGACCTCATCTGGACGATGTTCATGTTCTTCGTGTTCGTCCTCTGGATCTGGCTACTCATCGCCGTGTTCATGGACATCTTCCGGAGCCACGACCTGAGCGGTGGCGTGAAGGCCCTGTGGGTGTTCTTCATCATCATCCTGCCGTTCCTCGGCGTGCTG
>PMFY01000309.1:2001-4150 GCA_003157945.1 Acidimicrobiaceae bacterium
AAGGCCAAGATCCTCGCCTGACGTCACCACGATCTGACGGCCCGGTGGCCGCCTCCCGTGCCGGGCGCACGGAAGGCGGCCACCGCCGCGTCCGGACCCGGTGTCCACGGTGTCGCCGAACGCCGCCGGTACAGTGTCGGCGTGACCACCGAACCCCCGTCGGACGGCCAGGACGGCTCGGCCGAGTCCCTCCAGCACGAAGTCGAGGTACTGGAGCAGGAGAACGAGGCTCTCCGGCACCAGGTGGAGGTGACCACCAAGCCCAAGAAGCGCCGGGGCCGGACCATCGCCTCGTGGGTGCTGGTCGTCCTGGCCTGCCTGCTGGCCGTGCTGTCGGTCGTCGTGGTCTACGCCCGCAACGAGCTGCTCAACACCGACACCTTCGTGGCGACCGTGGCGCCGCTCGCCAAGGACCCCGCCGTGCAGACGGCGGTGGCGACCCGGGTGAGCGACAACCTGGTGGCCAGGACCGATGTCGAGGAGCGGATCAAGAACGCGCTGCCGGCCCGGGCCGGATTCCTGGCCAATCCGATCACCGGCGCGGTCCACACCGCGACCTATCAGATCACGCTCAAGCTGGTGCAGAGCCAGCAGTTCCAGCACCTGTGGGAGCTGGCCCTGCGCCAGTCGCACGCGCAGGTCGACAATCTGCTGCTGGGCAACAAGGTGGGTGCCCTGCAGTCCACCAACGGGCAGGTCACGGTGGACCTCACCCAGGTGGAGAACGCGGCGAAGAAGCAGCTCAGCGCCCACGGACTGTCGGTGTTCGACAAGGTGCCGAACTACTCCGGCACACCGTTCGTGCTCTTCCACTCCGACCAACTGGCCAAGCTGCAACGGTGGGTCAGGTTCCTCAACCGCCTCGCCCTCGTGCTCCCGATCGTGTCGATCCTCGTGTTCGCGGGAGCCGTCCTGTTGGCCAAGGACCGACGGCGCGGCCTGGTGCACGCCGCCGCGGGACTGGCCGTGTCGATGGCCGTCCTGCTCATCGCCGCGAACGTCGGGCGGAACCAGTACCTGGCGTCGCTCAGCCCCCGGCAGTCGAAGGCCGCCACCACCGCCGTCATCGACACCGTCGACGCCTCGCTCCTCGACTCCGTGCGGACGGTGCTCGTCCTGGCCGTGATCGTCGCGTTGGTGGCCTTCATCGTCGGCCTCGGCCCGGTCCGTCGCTGGTGGTCGAACCGCACCACGCCGTCCTGGCTGACCTCGGGTCCGGTCCACGACGTGGTGGCCGCCCACCGCCGGGCCTGCCAGTGGGTCGTCGTGGCGTTGGGCCTGGTCGTGCTGGTCCTGTGGAACCAGCCGACGGTCAAGGTGGCCCTCATCGTCGTGCTGGTGACGCTCTTCTTCGTGATCGTGGTCGGCGTGTACGGGCGAACCACCGCGGTCGCCGGTCCGACCCCACCCGACGGCGGGCCGCCGGCCGACACCGGGGTGCCGACCGGGGCCGCCACCTCCTGAGCGGGTGACGAGGCCGTGACGCCGCCGTCCCCGCGTGCGTGGTGGCTGGCCATCGAGCCGGTCCACGCCGTCGTCTACTTCGATCCGGCCTGCCTGGCGGCCATGGACGGGCTCGGATTCCGGGGCTTCTGGATGGGGTACTTCGCCGGACGCGCGGCGCCGTTCGGGGCCGTCGGCCCCGACGTGGTGACCGCCACCTTCTTCAACTTCCACCCGTCCCGGGCGGCGCGCGTGCTGCCCGACGCCTGGGGTCACGCGTCGCCGGGCGACGTCTGGGCCACCCGGAGCCACGCGGCGGCGTCCACGCTGCGGCGGGTCGACCCGGCGGTGGAGACGGCGGCCCGGGCCCTGGTCCCGGGCCTGCGGCGGTTGCTCGACGGCGTGCCGGACGCCGGTCGGCCCCTCTTCGCCGCCACGCGCGCCCAGGGTCAGCCCGCCGACCCGGTCGAGGCCCTCTGGTTCTGGTGCACCTGCCTTCGTGAGCACCGGGGGGACGGGCACGTGGCCGCCCTCACCACGGCGGGACTCGACGGCTGCGAGGCCCTGGTGCTGTTTTCGGCCGCCGGCGGTCCGCCCGCCGACCTGTTGCGCCGGTCGCGGGGCTGGTCGGAGGACGAATGGGCCTTCGCCCACGAACGCCTGGCGCGCCGCGGGCTGGTGGACGGCTCCGGGGCGACGGCCGCCG
>PMFY01000248.1 GCA_003157945.1 Acidimicrobiaceae bacterium
CGACGTCAGCTCCGGCGGCGACTCCTTCGCGGTCGGAGACACCGGATCGGGCATCGCACCTCCCGAAGCGCCACGTCGCTCGACCGCTCCACCACCCCGGCCCTCGGCGTCCACGGTGGTCAAGGTGGACCTGCCCGAGACCCTCCGGTACCGGATGAAGAACGCCCTGCTCGGGCCGCCCCTCGTCAACGAGAAGCTGGGCGACGAGCGGCTCGGCCGCCCCTCGGCCCTCGGCGTCCTCGCTCCTGACTGCATCTCCTCCTCGGCCTACGGCACCGAGGAGATGCTCACCGTGCTGATCCCGTTCTTCGGGCTCGCCGGCTTCGTCCTGGTGGTCCCCATCACCATGGCCATCCTCGGCGTCCTCTTCTTCGTCACGCTCTCGTACCTCGACGTCATCGCCTTCTATACGAAGGCCGGCGGCGCCTACGTCGTGGCCCGCGAGAACTTCGGGCCCAAGATCGCCCAGATCGCGGCCGTGGCCCTGCTGATCGACTACACGGTGACCGTCGCCGTCCAGACGGCGGCCGGCACGGCGGCCCTGACCAGCGCGGCCCCGTCGCTCCGCTCCCTCACGGTGCCCATCACCATCGCCGTGATCCTGCTCCTCCTCTACGGCAACCTGCGGGGGATCAAGGAGGCCGGCAAGTTCTTCGCCTTCCCGACGTACTTCTTCATCGGCAGCCTCGGCATCGTCGTGGTCGCCGGCTACATCCAGAAGGCCATGGGGAACCTGGCGGTCCACGCCATCCCCCACGACGCCGCCAATCCGACCGTGGCCGTCGGGTCCCACGGCTCCGGCCTCCTCTACGGCGCCGCCTTCATCATCCTGCTCAAGTCGTTCGCCAACGGCGGCTCCTCGCTCACCGGCCTCGAGGCCATCTCGAACGGGGTGGGCGCCTTCCGCGAGCCCACGAGCCGCAACGCCCGCCAGACCCTCGTGGTCATGTCGAGCGTCCTCGGCTTCCTCGTCCTCGGCGTCACCCTCATCGCCCACTGGACCCACGCCGTGCCGTACGTCTCGGGGTCCCCCACGGTGGTCTCCCAGGAGGTCAAGTACGTCCTGGGCACCGGGCCGGCCGGCAAGTTCCTCTTCTACGTGGTGCAGTTCGCCACCATGCTGATCCTCTACACGGGGGGCAACACCAGCTTCAACGGCTTCCCGTTCCTGGCCAACTTCGTGGCCGAGGACTCCTACCTCCCGAAGCAGCTCACCCGACGCGGCCACCGCCTGGCCTTCTCCAACGGGATCATCGTGCTCACCATCGTGGCGCTGGCCCTCATCATCGCCACCGGCGCCCAGCTGTCGGCCCTGGTGGCGCTGTACGCCATCGGCGTGTTCACGGGCTTCGCCATGGCCGGCTCGGGGATGATCAAGCACCACCTGACGGTGCGCGGTCCCAAGTGGCGCCGCGGCGTGGTGGTCAACACCATCTCCGCCTTCCTGACGGCGCTGATCGTCCTCATCTTCGCCACCGTGAAGTTCAACGAGGGCGCCTGGGTCGTGGTGATCGTCGGCCCGATCATGTACTTCGGCCTGATCCGGCTCCACCGGCAGTACGTCGTGGAGGACGAGCAGCTCGAGGAGGGCGCCAGCGAGGCGGCCGAGGCCCCCGTGCTCAGCCGCCACGAGGTCGTCGTCCTCGTCGACCGGCTCGACATGGCGACGGCCCGGGCCCTCCAGTACGCCCGCACGCTGCATCCGGACGTGCTGCGGGCGATCCACTTCGCCCTCGACCCGCTGGCCTCGGAGCAGTTGGAGGAGGAGTGGCGCCGCCTCGGCCTGTCCGACTTCCCCCTCGACATCCAGGAGTGCGAGGACCGCCGGCTCACGCGGGCCGCGCTCGAGCTGGCCGCGGAGACGGTGGCCGACCGCAAGACGGAACTCACGATCCTCCTGCCCCGCCGCATCTTCGCCTCGGGCTGGCAGCGGGTCCTCCACGACAACACCGCCGAGACCATCGCCACCGCCGTCGGGCACGTGGAGCACGTCAACGCCACCGTCGTCCCGTACCAGCTGTCCGGTGGGTGGTGGTCGAACCGGCGCGAGTGGCGCCGCAAGGCGGAGGAGGCGTCGCCCACGGCCCACGGCCAACGGGCGGCGGACAAGGCCGCCGACCGGGAGCGTGCGGCCCGGGCACTTTCGCACCGGGAGGCCTTCGGCGAGCGCGCCCGCGGCACCATCCCCATCGGCGACGCCCAGTGGCGCCAGCGCGTGCGGGTGGCCGGCCGGGTGCGCTCGGTGCGCGTGCAGCCCCGGGCCGGTACCTCCAACCTCGAGTGCCTCCTGGCCGACGACAGCGGGATGCTGCTGCTCGTGTTCCAGGGCCGGCGCCGGATCCCGGGCATCCAGCCCGGAGCGCGGCTGGTGGTGGAGGGCATGGTCGGCGACTGGGCGCGGCGCCAGGCCATCCTCAACCCGGACTACGAGCTCATCGCCGGGCCGGAGGCGGCACAGGAGCCTGTCTGACGGCCGACCCGGGGCACGATTCTTGCCCCTGGACCCCGTTGTCACTATGTTCTCCCCGACTGCCGGAACTCGGCGCGCCCGAGGCGGGCCCCCGGCACCCGGCCGTCCGGCCGTGACTTCGCACGGGGGGGACCCGGTCCCTCGTCGTCCGCGACGTGACGCGCCGTTCGACCGTGTAGCGATCGACCGTAACCATGCCGTACACCGAAGGGAGCCCCACGATGACCCACCTCCTGGCTGAAGGGGGTTACCAGAGCTTCTTGCTGACCAGCAACACCAAGCTCTGGCTGTACTTCGCACTCGTCTGTGCCGTCGCCGCCATCGTGGTCGCGCTCTTCCTGGTCCGTGGCGTCATCGCCGCCGATCAGGGCACCGCCAAGATGCAGGACATCGCCAAGGCGATCCAGGAGGGCGCCGAGGCGTTCCTCGCCCGACAGTTCAAGACCATCGGCATCATCATCGTGCCGCTGGCCGTCCTGATCTTCTTCACGGCCACCAAGGTCACGCACACGGTGACCCACATCGCCGTCGTGGGCGGCGCGGTCGTCGTACTGCGGCACACGGTGGTCGACCTGACGTTCGCCCAGGCCGGTATCTACCGGGTCATCTGCTTCCTGGCCGGTGCCGTCTGCTCCGGCCTCACCGGATTCATCGGCATGAGCCTGGCCGTCCGGGGCAACGTGCGCACCGCGGCCGCCGCCCGTGAGGGCAAGATGGCCCCCGCGCTCAAGGTCGCCTACCGCACCGGCGCCATCACCGGCCTGCTCTGCGTGGGCCTCGGCCTCCTCGGCGCCACGGTGATCGTCCTCATCTTCCAGAACACGGCCACCGCCGTCCTCATCGGGTTCGCCTTCGGCGCGTCGCTGCTCGCCCTCTTCATGCGGGTCGGCGGCGGAATCTTCACCAAGGCGGCCGACGTGGGCGCCGACCTGGTGGGCAAGGTCGAGGCCGGGATCCCCGAGGACGACCCCCGCAACGCCGCCACCATCGCCGACAACGTGGGCGACAACGTCGGTGACTGCGCCGGGATGGCCGCCGACCTCTTCGAGTCCTACGTCATCACCATCATCGCCGCGGTGATCCTCGGCGTGACCGCGTTCTCGTCGATCTCCCGCAATCCGCTGCATCCGAACGCGGTGCTCGCCGGGAAGTCGGTCATCTTCCCGATCGCCATCCCGGCCATCGGGATCCTCGCCACCATCGTCGGCGTGTTCGTCGTGCGGGCCGGCAAGAACGACAGGAACGCCATGGCCCCGATCAACCGGGGCGTGTGGACCGCCGCCATCCTGACCATCGCCGGCACGGCGGTCGTGGCGGGGGCCTACCTCCACTACTGGAAGGCGTTCTACGCCGTCCTGACCGGTGTCGTCCTCATGCTGGTGGCCAGCCAGATCACCGAGCACTTCACGTCCACCGAGCGGGGCCCGGTCAAGGAGGTCGCCGAGACGGCCCGCACGGGGCCGGCGACGCTCACCCTGTCGGGCCTGGCGCTGGGTCTCGAGTCGTCGGTGTGGGCCATCATCGCCATCGTCCTGGCCATCGCCGTGTCGATCGGCCTGGGTGGCGGCAACATCGAACTCACCCTCTACCTGGTGGCCCTGACCGGCATCGGCCTGCTGTCGACGGCCGGCATGATCGTGTCCGAGGACAGCTTCGGCCCGGTGTCGGACAACGCGGCCGGCGTGGCCGAGATGTCCGGCGAGTTCACCGGCGAGGCCGAGCGCGTCATGGTCAGCCTCGACGCCGTGGGCAACACGACCAAGGCCGTCACCAAGGGTGTGGCCATCGGGTCGGCGGTCATCGCCTCCGTGGCCCTCTTCGCCTCGTTCATCGAGACCATCGGCGAGCAGCTGAAGCTGCCGCAGATCGGCAACGCCCTCTTCAACCTGCCCTCGACGGCGATCAACGTCTCGCACCCGACGACGTTCATCGGCGTGCTCATCGGCGGCTCGATCGCCTTCATCTTCTCCGCCCTGGCCATCCGGGCCGTCGGCCGCTCGGCCGGCACCGTGGTCCAGGAGGTGCGCCGCCAGTTCCGCGAGCACCCGGG
>PMFY01000090.1 GCA_003157945.1 Acidimicrobiaceae bacterium
CGTGGGGCGGCGCCTGTCGTGGGGTGGCGCGGCGTGGGCGGCGCCTGGCGTGGGCGGGGCCGGCCGTGGGGGCGAATGGGATGCGGTAAGGGCGACTGCACGTCACCGGACGCCGGGAGCGCCTTGGCTAGGGTGACCGACATGCGAGTCGGCGTGGTGGGAGCGGGTGGGCGGATGGGTCGGGAGGTCTGCCGGACCGTGCTCCAGCGACCCGGTCTCGAGCTGGTCGCGGCGGTCGACCCCGGGATGCCGGGGGTGACGGTCGCCGAGCTGACAGGGTCCACCGAGCCGGAGTCCGCCGAGCTGACCGTGTCCGCCGGGCTCGACGCACTCGCCAGCGCGGGTGCCGAGGTCGTAGTGGACTTCACCCACCTCGAGGCGTCGCGGGAGACCATCGCCTACTGCGCGGCCGCCGGGATCCACATCGTGGTCGGGACCACGGGATTCGACCAGGCGGATCTGGACGAGCTCGCCACCTTGTTCCCAGCTGTCGGCGACACGGGGGCGAACTGCATCGTGGCCGCCAACTTNNGCACGGACGGCACGGACGGCACCGACGGCGCCGCCGGATCGACCGGAGCGACGCGTTCGCACTGCATCGTGGCCGCCAACTTCGCGATCGGTGCCGTGCTCATGATGCGGTTCGCGGCGCTGGCCGCGCCCTGGTTCGACAGCGCCGAAATCATCGAGTTGCATCACGAGGGCAAGCGGGACGCACCGTCCGGCACGTCGCTGCGCACGGCGGAGGGGATGGCCGCAGCCCGGTCCGATGCCGGTCGTGACGAGTTCCCACCGGACGCCACGACGACCGTCGTGGTCGAGGGAGCGCGGGGCGGAGCGGGTCCCGGTGGCATCCGCATGCACTCCGTGCGTCTTCCGGGACTGGTGGCCCATCAGGAGGTCCTGTTCGGCTCGGTCGGCCAGGGCCTGACCGTCCGTCACGACTCGTACGACCGTGCCTCCTTCATGGACGGTGTGGTCCTGGCCGTCGAGTCGGTGGCGGCGCGACCCGGTCTGACCCTGGGCATCGAACCCCTCCTCGGGATCTGAGACCCGGTGTCCGTGGACTCACGCCAGCGGATCATCGAGGCCACCTACGCCTGTGTCGCCCGACGGGGCATGGCGAAGACGACCGTCGAGGACGTGGCCCGGGAGGCCGGGATCTCACGGGCGACCGTCTACCGCGCGTTCCCGGGCGGCCGGGACGAACTCATCGACGCCACCGTGTCATGGGCGGTCCTCGACTTCTTCGCCAAGCTCTACGAGAGGATCCAGGGGGCGACGGACCTCGAAGAGGTCATGGAGCGGGGCATCATGTTCGCCCACCGCTCCATCGTCGAGCACGAAGTGCTCCAACGGGTGATGCAGACCGAGCCCGATACGCTCCTGCCGGCCCTGACGGTCGAGAGCATCCGCATCCGCGAAGGGATCGCCCAGGTCCTCGCCCCGTTCGTGGTCGATCGGGGGCTCGCCCCGGGGGTCGACCTCGACGCCGCCGCCGACTTCCTGGCCCGGATGGTCCTGTCCTACATCTCCGCACCGGGGCGCTGGGACCTGGAGGACCCGGACCAGGTCGCCCGCCTCGTCCGCTTCGAACTCCTGGCCGGCGTGGTCGTTACGGCGGACAGCCGCTGAGTCGCTCGGCGACCCGGGTAGTGGTCGACCGGGCGTCGGATGGGAGTGGAGCATCCGGCGGTTCGGGCCGGTGATTCCCGACCCGGGGTCGCCGAGTGGTTGACGGTGAGACAAATCGTGACCTACCGTTCCAACGTGGTGCGCGCACAGGGGGAGCTCCGGGTGGTGGACACGGTCGTGCCCTTCGTCGCGCCGACGACCGCCGAATCCCCTCACCGGGTCCGCATCATCGACGGCACGCTCGCCTGCCTCGCCCGCCACGGCACCGTGAAGACGACCGTCGATGACATCGCCCGCGAATCCGGTGTCTCGCGGGCCACGGTGTACCGGGCCTTTCCCGGTGGCCGGGACGAGATCCTCGGCGCCGTCGTCGACACGGAGATGGCCAGGCTCTTCTCGGCCCTGGGCGTGCGCCTCGGCAACGCCGGTGACCTGACCACTGCACTCGTGGGCGGCATCGTCGAGGCCTCGACGCGCCTCCGGGACCACGCCGCCCTCCACTTCCTCGCCGAGCACGAGCCGGGCATGATCCTGGGCCACCTGGCGTTCGACGAATCGGACCGGCTCCTCGTGACCGCCTCCCGCTTCACCGCGCCGTTCCTGGCCCGATGGATGAGCCCCCACGAGGCCGAGCGGGTGGCCGAGTGGGCGGCACGGATCGTCCTGTCCTACGCCATCTCGCCCTCCGACCATGTCGACCTGTGCGATGAGGGCGACGCCACCCGGCTCGTGACCACCTTCATGCTCCCGGGGATCGAGGCACTGCAGAGCGCCTCGAGCGGACCCATCGACATCACTCCGTACACGTCGGACGGTTCCGACCCGGACGGGGGCCCCGGTTCGACAGCGGGGGAGGCCACGGAGTCCGCCCGATGACCACTGGGGCTTCGCACCGGCCGAAGGGGAGCCCTCCCGGCTCCGGGCCCGACCGAGGTCACGCCGGCCGCGGACGTGGCCCGGCGACCAGGGGAACCTGAACGACCGACAGCACCTGACCACCGACCATTGAAGACCGACCGACCACCGACCATCGACCATCACGACACCGACGGAAGCAACCGTCCGCAAGGGGGACACGACATGACCACCGAGATGAGCAGCAACGAGGACATCATCGGCCGCCAGGAACTCGACGATCTCGAGGCGATCCTCGCGGTGGTGGGCACCCAGGAGGCCGATGGACGGCATGTCGTCCACTCGAATTATGACTCCATCTTCACCTGGGACTACGAGAAGGGCACCCGCCCGAAGCTCAACAAACTCTACGAGAAGGCCAAGAACGCCCAGTGGAACGGGGAGACCGACCTTCCCTGGGACACCGACGTGGACCAGGAGAAGCTGGTGGTCGAGGCGGCGGCGGCCCAGGGCGGCCACGCAGCCGGCTTCGACATCGCCGGCACCCCGCTCGAGAAGTGGGGTGAGAAGGAGTTCATCGCCTTCGGCGTCGAGAGCCAGAACTGGACGTTGTCCCAGTTCCTCCACGGCGAGCAGGGCGCCCTCATCTGCACGGCCAAGATCGTCGAGTCGGTCCCGTGGATCGACGCCAAGTACT
>PMFY01000148.1 GCA_003157945.1 Acidimicrobiaceae bacterium
TGTCCTTGTCGATCTCGGTGGAGCTGCCCTGGAGCGACCGGGTGGCCCCGGCGAAGTAACGGAAGTGGTCGACGGCCAGCGGGATGTCGGCGGCCAGTGTTTCGCGCACCGGCTTGCCGTTCTCCCAACTCTCGGCCACCGCCAGCATGGTCAGATTGGCCTCGATGGCATCGGCCACCGCGTTGAGGACGGTGGCCCGCTCGGTGAGCGACGACTCACCCCAGGCGTCCTTGGCCGCGTGCGCCGCGTCCAGGGCGAGCTCAACGTCCTCGGCCGAGGACCGGGCCACCTCGGTGAAGGCGTGACCGGTCACCGGGGACAGGTTCTGCATGTACTGCCCCTTGGTGGGCGGCACCCACCGACCGCCGATGAAATTGCCGTAGCGCGGCTGCACCTCCACGAGGCTGCCCGCCTGACCGGGGGCGATGAACACGCCCTCCGGCGTCATTCCCGACTCGACTACTTCCTCGACGACTGCCATGGTGGCCTCCTGGATCCGGTGGGCCGCGCCACGCCGTCGGCCACCCACTCCAGGGGACACCGGCGCTTCCAGCCCGTGGTTCGAGAGTAGGGGTCGATCCTTCGCCGGAGTAGGGGCGAACGGCCCCATGTCGGTCGTCGCTCGGCCCGTCCCGGGATCGTGCCGCCGCACCGGAGGGCGACGCCGTCGCCGGTCGACCGGCCGGACCCGCGTGACCCCCCCCAGGGACGGAGCCGGGGCTCCCACCCACCTCAGGACGTGGGCCCACCGATCCAGCCGCGGCGTCGGAAGAAGTACAGCAGGATGAGCACGGTGAGCACCTCGAGTCCCAACCCGAAGATCAGGAACGGCGCCCGCCCGGTGACGTGCCCCACGAGGAACGAGAAGTTCTGACCGAAGAAGCCCGTGAGGTAGCTCAGGGGCAGGAAGATCGTGGCGATGATGGTCAGCTGCTTCATCACGACGTTCAGTCGGTTGGACACCGTCGAAACGTGCGTGTCCATGACCCCCGACAGCAGGTCGCGGTAGCCGTCGACGACGTCGGCGATCCGGATCAGGTGGTCGTAGATGTCCCGGAAGTAGCGCTGGCCCTCCTCCGTCATGCTCGGCAGCTCCACCACCCCGGAGGCGAGCGCGGCGAACATGTCCCGTTGGGGCGTGATCACCTTGCGCATGGCGATCAGTGACCGCTTCAGGTCGAACAGGACGCCGAGCTGCGCCTCGGTCGGCTGGCGGAGGATCTCGTCCTCCAACTCGTCGATGCGGTCGTCGAACCGGCTCAGCACGGGGAAGAACGTGTCGATCAGGCTGTCGACGATCACGTAGAGGAGCAGGACCTGGGGCGACACGCCCTCGATGACCCGTCGTCGCGACACGCGGGTGTGCACGTCGGCGAGTGCCGGGCAGTCACCGTGGTGCACGGTGATCACACCGTGCGCGAGCAGGAAGATGTGGAGCTCGGAGGTGTCGAAGCTGTCGGGCATCGCGCCGTGGACGACGAAGTAGGTGAACTCGTCGAACTCGTCGATCTTCGGTCGTTGCCCGAAGTGCTCCGCGTCCTCGATGGCGAGCGGATGGAGTCCCAACGTGTCGGCGAGGAGCTGCGAGGACTCCTGGTCGAGTCCGTCCAGGTCGAGCCAGAACGGGTCTCCGGACCCCAGGGCCCGGGTGACCGAGGCCACCGTCGCCTCGGAGCCGGCTCCCTCCACGGTCAGTGTGCCCTGCATGCGGCGATTCTGGTCCGGAACCGTGTCGACGACGAGGATCCCTCCACCCACGGCGGGCGCGACTGCGGCCTCCACCTCGGGAGACGGCGTCGCCGCCCGGATTTCACCCCGGAGGGTTGATCGTGCCCGGCGCTACAGGAATTATCCTGATGACATGGACAGCATCCGCGCAGAGGTCGAGGCGGCGGCCGAAGCGTTCATCGATGCCATCGCCGATCTGCGCCAGCAGCTGGAGATCAACGAGGCACTGGTGCACCAGGCGCTGAACCACTTCAGGTCGGGCGCCTCGATGGCACGGACGATGACGGAGGTCCCCTCCGCCGGGGCACGTGCCTCGGCACAGGACGCCGTCCGCTCCTTCTACGCCGGCAAGAACCGGATGCGCGTGGCCGTCACCACGGCAGCCCTCGAGGAGGGCCTGTCGGTCGCCGAGATCGCGGAGGTCTTCACCATTCCCCACGACGTCGTGGCGTCGATCTCCGCCGAACACCCCCGGACCGAGGTCTCCTGACTCCCCCACCGGACCGCTCCCGCACCGGCGCGGCACGCCCGCCGGCTCGCCGGTCCGGTGGTCGTCAGGACGGGTCGTCCACAGGTGTAGCGATGCCCGATTGCATCTTGCGCTCACGGGGCGCAGACTGTGGCCAGGTGGCGGACCCGACAGGGGAGCCGGCGTCGATGGGGAGCGGCGCCGGCGACAACCCCTGGCCCTGAGTGGAGCGTTCGAAACCCTCAGGCGCGCGCCGGCGACGGAGTAGGTTGAGCCTCGTCGATCCGTCGAGCGGGCACCGCCGCCCAGCCTCCGGAACGATGCAGTACCGCCCGTCTCCTCCCGCCAGGAGACGGGCGCGCCCGCAGGCGGGAAACGGTGCATTGGGGACCGCCGGCCCACCGGACCGGGGCGGAAGCGGTCCGGTGGCCGGGCGGCCCAACGGCCACGCCGCGGTCGGTCGACGTCACCATGGCTGACTGTTCCCCGCGTGGGACGCACCAAACGGAGACCTTCGGTGGAACCGCGGCGGTCGGTCGGCCAGGCGGTGGTCAGCCGGACCGGACGGTCAGCGGTCGGTCGGCCCCGACCCGACGGCCGGGTCACCCGACCCGTCGAGCCAGCACCGAAGTCCGTCGATCACCAGGCCCCGCAGCCAGGTCCGATGCATCGGATGGTCGATGCCCGGCACGACCCGGCAGGTGACCACACCGTGACGAAGGGTGCGGGACCACGTGCGCCCGACTCGGTCCTCGAGGAATTCGAGTCCGTCGTCGCCCTCGGCGAACAGTGCCAGGACCGGTGTCCCCCCGGCGTCGAGGGCACGGAGCCAGTCGGCGGCCGGATGGCGGACGCCGATGGCGTCGAGTGCCGACCAGACACCGGTGCGCCGCCCCCGCTTGAAGTGGCGGATCTCCTCCGTGCGACGGACACGCGTCTCGTTGACCAGATCGGCCTCCACCGGGTCGCCGGGTCCCCAGTACAGCTGCGGGTTGATGGCGATCACGCCGTCGAGGTGGTGGGTCACCGCGGCCCGGAGCGCCACCCAGGCGCCCGCACACAGTCCCGCCACCACGATCCGGGCATGCCCGCCCGCCCGGAGGTCGTCCACCACCGAGGCGATCTCGTCGACGCAGTGGGCGTCGTACGGTCGCCCCGGCGCGTGCCCGAGGTCCGGGCTCTCGCCCCAGCCCGAGAAGTCCAGCCGGATCGACGTATAGCCGGACTCCGCCAGCGCCCGGGCGTAGTCGACCCAGGCCCGCCCCGGACCCACGTGGGGCTCGGAGCCCGAGTTGCACCAGACGATCGTCGCCCGACGGGCGCCGACGGCGTCGGTCTGGATGCCCACGAGCCGCTCGGTGCCGAGCCGCACGACGCGCTCGGTCACCGAACCGATCCGGGCGCCCTCGGCGACGTCGTCCGGGACCCCTCCGGGATCCGGGGCCGGGGCCGACCGGCCCACCCAGTCGCTGACCGTCTGCACGACGGCGTCGGGTACGTCGGAGTACTCGGTCGGACGATCGAGGGCGGCGGCCGACCCGGGCACCACGGCATGGTCGGTGACGGCACCGAGCGACCGGAGGCGGTCCAGCAGGACGCCGCTGGGCGGGCGGTCGTCGCGGTCGATGACGAGAACCTGCGGGGCGGGTCGCCCGTCGAGGTCCGTGACGTCGACGACCCGCAGTTCGTCGAGTGTCGCCGGCCCGAGGACGCTGCCGGCGTGCGCGATGCCACCACCCGTCGCCACCACGTCGTCCGGGACCGGCGAACCGAGCATCTGCAGTTCGCGCACGTAGGAACGGCACTTCTCCACCGGGGCCCACGCCACGATCCTGTCGGCGCCCACCGAAGCGCCCTCCAGGAGGGCGAGCGTGGCCCCGAACCGCACCCCGGCGAGGACCAGCGACGTGCACCCGGTGCGGCGCAGGTAGGAAGCGGACTCCCCCACCGACCGGCGCCACGCCCCGAGCCGGTCGGGATCGGCGGGTCCGCCGGCCGAGTCACCCGTCCCGTCGAGGTCGAAGCGGAGCACGCTGCAGCCCTGCGCCGCCAACCGTTCGGCCAGTGCCCGCAGTGCGCGGTGGGTCGTCCAGTACTCGTACCCGAGCGGGGGCACCACGACGACCCCGGTCACTCCTGGGCCGGACGCCGGCTGGGTCAGCCACCCCAGGAGCGGGCGGTCGCTCGGCCCGAACCAGACGGCGCGCTGACGCAGGGACCGCCACGCAACCGACGTTGTCGTGAGGCCCGGATCCACCACCCCGGAGCGCCGACCTGGAAGTGTCGTGATGCCCGGTTCTACCTGCTCGGAGCCCCAATTGTCGATCGCCGACCACTCCGCGTGGCAGACTCCTCCGATGTCGGTCGACGACAGCTCCTCCTCCGTGGACGAGACGAACCGCCCGCTGTGGTCCGGGGTGGCCGACGAGTACGCCAGCGAAGGCTGGGGTGACCCCGGCGAGCCGCAGGCCCTGATCCTGGCGGCGGATGCGGCCCGTGGGCGTCCGGTGCTCGATCTGGGTGTCGGCGGCGGTCGGACGACGGCGCTCCTCCGCCTCGTCTCGTCGGAGTACGTGGGCATCGACTACACCCCCGAACTGGTCGATCTGTGTCGACGGCGGCACCCCGGCGCCGACATCCGCCTGGGGGACGCACGGGACCTGTCGGACATCCCCGACGGGTCCCAGGGCCTGGTGTTCTTCAGCAACAACGGCATCGACGCCGTCGACCACGACGGGAGGGGGCGCATCCTGTCCGAGGCCCATCGGGTGCTCGGTGGAGACGGCGTCCTCTGCTACTCGACCCTCAACAAGGACGGACCGTTGTTCGGTGCCCACCCCGGGAACGCACCCGGGATCACGTGGGAGATCGGCTCGCTCCTGCCTGTCCCCCCGGAGGACACCGGCACCGACGGGGGTGGTGGTGAGGACTCGGGGATGCGTGCCGTGCGGAACTGGCGGCGCCTGCGTGGTCACCTCCGTGACGAGGGTGACTGGGGGCTCGCCCCGTTCGCGGCCCACGAATTCGGCCTCGTCACCCACTTCGTGACGTTGACCGGTGCCCGTTCCGAACTGGACCGGCACGGATTCGCGCTCGAGGCCGTCGTGCCGTGTGACCGGCCGGTCGTGCTCGGCGCCGGGGAGGGGACCGACGCGCTCTACTTCCACCTGGTGGCCCGCCGCCGCTGACCCCGGGTGGCCCGCCGCCGCCGGCCGGTGCCGGCACGGACGGCACGGACGGCACGGATCCGCCCGTGGAAGGATCTGCCCATGGATACACCCGACGCCGCCGAGGGGCTGACGGTCACGGACCGCACCCGCCTCCGTCGTCACGCCCGCGAGGGCTCCCACGGGCGTGACGACCTCTATGCGGTGCTCGACGCCGGGTTCGTCTGCCACCTGGGCCTCCAGACGGATGACGGCCCCATGGTGCTGCCCACCAGCTACGGACGGGACGGCGATCGCCTCTACCTCCACGGTTCGGTCGCCAGCCGGAGCCTCCGGGCGGCCTCCGGGAGGGTGCCCATGTGCGTGACCGTCACCCACGTCGACGGCGTCGTCGTCGCCCGCTCGGTGTTCGAGCACGCCCTCAACTACCGCTCGGCGATCATCTACGGCACCCCCGAGGTGCTCACCGACCCGGCCGACAAGGTGGCGGGCATGCACGCCATCGCGGAGCAGATCGCCCCCGGACAGTGGGGCTACGCGCGCGAGCCGTCGGACGAGGAACTGGCGGTCACCACCGTGCTCGTGCTCCCCCTCGACGAGGCCTCGGTGAAGGTGCGGACGGGGCCACCGCGCGACGGCGACGGGCCCGACGCCGACCGACCGGTCTGGGCGGGGGAGATCCCCCTGCGCGCGGTGCGGCTCGAGCCGCGTCCGGATCCCAGCCTCCGTGGCCCGGTGCCGCTCCCGCCGCACCTGGCGGGACCGGGTGTGGCGGGTGGCGTCCCGCCGTGGACGCCCGCCGGCTGAGGGTCCGGCGCCGGGAGGTCGTCGGTCAGGTGAGGCGGTCCTCCACCGCCTGTACCTTCGCCGTCATCCGGTCGTCCGGGGATCCCGGCCGGTAGTCGATCTTCACGACCACCGAGGCACGTCCCGCCTCCCGACCGACGAGCTCGGTGCAGTCGCGGAGGACGGCCATGACCTCGTCCCATCCGCCCTCGATGTTGGTGAACATGGCATTGGTCTCGTTGGGGAGGCCACTGGCGCGGACGATGCGGACGCACTCGGCGACCAGGTCGGCGACGGACGCGCCGGCACCGAGCGGGGTGATGGAGAACGCGACGAGCATGCCCAAGCCTCCCATGGGGACGGTGCCGCAGGCACGGGCCGTAACGCGTCATCCACTTCTGACGTTGTCACGAATATGGATATGCAATCCATGAGTGCAGTCCGCTTCCGACGGGGCGGGACGCTGACGATCGCCGACGCGGACGCCCCGGACGCCCCGGACGCCCGGTCGACGCGGGGGAAGGTCCCCCTGGGGCACGACAGGTGGCCCGGTCGGCCGGGGAGCGACGCACCCGACACCCGATCCACCCGACCGGGCCGACGGGGGAGGTCGATCCCCACGGGCCGGGACGTAATGGCCTCCGCACAGGGGCAGGTGCGCGGCCTCCGGGTTCCGGGGCCGGCGTGGTCCGGCACCCGGCGGCACTCCCGCATCGACGTGGTCGTGGCCCCCGGCGGACTCTGGGTGTCCGGCACCGGCGAGGTCCGCCGCTACGCCGTCGCCGACATGGTGCTGGCGTCCTTCGCCGACAGCCCCCCGGGAACGGTGCGGGTCGACTTCCTCGACGGTACCCCGCTGTGCGTGACCCTCGACGACGACGGCACCGTCCTCGAGGCCCTGCGCCACGAGATCTGGGAGTTCGAGAAGCGCCTGCTCCTCGACCGGGCCGCGTGCGACGGCACGGAACTCGACTGGGCGCTCGACGTCTCGCCCGCCCGTCTGGCCGAGTCCGAGGCGCTGCTGACCTCCGCCCTCGACTGCCCGGACGACCCCCTGGGCACCGGTCCCGCCGGCTCAGCGCGCCGCGACCTGATCCGTCGATCGGCCGAACTACGACGCGACGCCCGGGTCGATGCACTCCGGCGGCGGCGGCGTCGCATGCTCGGCGGATCCCCTCACGGGCGGACGGACCGCTCCGACCCGTGACCGGACCGGCGGGCCGACCGCGGTGATCACTGGTTCGTCTTGACCGCCGCCCGCAGTTGGGACGGCGCGGCGATCTTCGTCGAGATCGTCACCACGGTGGACGCGGTGACGCCGGTCGGCTCCACCTGGAGGTAGAGGAGCCCGCTCACGGCCATCGCCGTCGTGCTCGTGATGGTGGTGGTCGAGTTCTTGGCCAGGGTGCCGCCCACCTGGGTGCCGGCCGTTCCGGAGCAGAGGTTGCCCGACCACGCCACGGCACACTGGAACACCTTGAAGGTGGGGCTTCCTCCGGTCGGGTTGGAGACGGTCACCGAGTACGACTCGGCGACCAGGGCGACCGTCCCGTTGTTCGTGACCGTCGACGTCTGGTCGGCGGTCGTCGTGAACGTCATCGTGGTCACCGAGGCCGTCACCCCCCACTTGGCGGCGGTGACCGACTCGTTGCCCACGGCCTTCCCTCCGAGGCCGGCGGCACCGGCGATCGGCGGGACCAGGGCCACACCGCACAGCAGGACGGCCGCCAGGGCGGCCGTCCTGCCTGCGTTGCGGTGTGTGCGGCGCTGCATCAACCGGTGACTACTGGTTGGTGGCGACGCCGGTGCGCTGCTGCTCGGTGAAGGTGAAGCCGAGCGACGTGGTCAGACCCTGGATCGTCGATCCGGGGGCGACACCGTTGGTCGAGGTCTCGGTGGCGACCAGGCCCAGGCTGAACTGCACGTGGGCCAGTTGCCCGGTGGCCGCGGCCAGCGTCGGGACGTTCGACAGCGCCGACGCCGTCGACAGCGTGCTCACCTGGGTGGTGGCCAGGATCGTCGTGGTCGTACCCGAGCAGACGCCGGTGGCCACGGTCCAGGCGACCGAGCACTGCGTGGCGGTCAGCGTCAGTCCCTCGCCGGCCACGCTCCCGTTGGTCAGGGCGTTGGACGGCGTGCCGACCACGGCCAGCGTCATGCCGGCGGCCGTGGCCAGGGTGCCGGTGTTGTTGAGGTTGACGTACACGTTGTCGGTGTCGCCGGGGGCCATCTTCGGCGTGAAGTTGCTGAACCCGCTCGAGGTCCCGTCGGCGGTGAGCGTCAGGTTGAGCGTGCCGGAGGTCACGCTCTCGGCGCCGGTGGCGGTGGCCGACAGGCCGGCGTAGACACCAGCGGTGGCCAGGAGGCCGACCGAGGTGACGAGGAGGCCGGACACGGCGATCTTGCCGTAGCTTGCCCCCTTCATGGCGGTGTGACGGTGCTTGGACACTGCGGTTCTCCTTGTTGGTGTTCGGTACGTCTATGGATGGAATGGGTGCTGCGGGTACAGGGGGGTGACGGAGGTGGCCCACCGCGTGCGTTCGGGGCCTCCCGTCAGCGTTCGGGAGCAGGCGGACCGTCCGGTCATCCGGTGCCCGCCGTGGTGCGGCGGCCCGACGGCTGCTGGGGCCGGAAGGTCCACCGGGCGACGCCGTAGGCGGCCAGCAGGCCGCCGATCACGGCGAGGAGGACCTGTCCGGAGCCCCGGAGGAAGACGAGCACGCGTCCGATCGCCGGGACGGAGCCGATGACACGGTCGACGGTGGGGGCGACGAGCCGGGCGTGCCACGGATCACCCACCTTGTTGGCGTCACCCTTGGTGGTGATGACCGGTGCGTCCTTCGAGCCGGTCACCGAGGTGATCCGGTGGGCGTACTCGACGTGTTCGCCCGGGGGGACGAACAGCACGATCATCCCGGGACGGACGGAGGAGGTCGGGACCTGCTCCGTCAGGAGGATGGCACCGGGGCCGTAGTCGGGGCGCATGCTGCCGGTAAGGACGGCCCGGACCCCGAGGTGCATGGTCATGACGGACACGGCGACCACGCCGCTGAGCACCAGCACGACGGCGGCCGCGCCGATCTTGAGGACGTGCAGCCGGCGCTGGCGGCGCTGCCGGCGACGGCGCACGGCGCGGGGCAGTTGCTCCTCCCCCCTGCCGGTCCGACCCGGTTGCATCATGGGTTGCACCAGGAATCTCTCGGCCGTTGGCCCCGACGGCTTGAGCGATTTCGCCAAAAACATTGTCGTTCGCCCAATTTCCACAGATGCCCAGGTCAGTACCGTGCAACCGCTCTTGCCCACCCGGGGTTGCACAACCCGGGTTGCACGCGGCTCCGCCACGGGGACGTCGTCCCTGGTGACAAGGGGTGTAGCCGGCTGGCGCCGGTGGTCAGCCGGTGGTCAGCCGGTGGTCGGCCCGGGCGCGGCCGGTGGTCAGCCGGGTGGCGGCTGGCGACGCCGGGCGAGCACCTCGGGGTTCACCACGTTCGACGGGGACCCGGCAGCGAACGTCACGATCTGGCCGAAGATGTCGGTGAACTGGAGTTCCCACTCGTCACGCGTCACGTACCCGATGTGGGGTGTGCACACGACCGAGTCGAGCTGCAGCAGGGGGTCGTCCACGTCGCGGAGGGGCTCCTCGTCGAACACGTCGACGGCCGCCATGCCCGGCCGGCCGGCGCCGACCGCGGCCGCCAGTGCACCCCGCTCGACGAGGCCGGCCCGGCTGGTGTTGACGAACAGCGACGAGGGACGCATCCGGGCGAGGTCGTCAGCCGTGACGATGCCCCGGGTGGCCGGCACCAGGCGCAGATGGACCGACAGGACGTCGCTGCGCTCGAAGAGCACGTCCTTCGACGCCGCCACCTCGAGGCCGTCGTCAGCCGCCCGGGCGCGCGACTCCGGGCGCGCCCACACCAGGACCGGCATGTCGAAGACCCGGGCGTAGCTCGCCACGACCCGGGCGATCCGGCCGTAGCCGAACAGGCCGAGCGTCCTCCCCCCGAGCGAGTTCCCCACGCTCTCCTGCCAACCTCCGGCCCGCAGCGAGGCCATCTGCTGGGGGATCCGCCGCATGGCGGCGAGCACCAGACCCCAGGTCAGTTCGGCGGTGGCGAATGACGGAGCGCCCTGGTGGAGGTCGGAGGAGACGACGATGCCCAGCCGGGTGCAGGCGTCGACGTCGATGTGGGGGTAGACGCTGCGCTGGCTGATGAGCCGGAGCCCGGGCAGGCGGTCCAGCAGCTCGGCGCCGATGGTCGTGCGCTCGCGGATGAGCACGAGGGCCTCGGTGTCCGCCAACCGCCGGGCCAGGGCGTCGACGTCCTGGACGTGGTCGTTCCACACGGTCACGTCGTGCCCGGCGAGCAGGCCGAAACAGTCCAACGTCCGCAGGGTGTCGAAGTAGTCGTCGAGGATCGACACACGCATGGTCACGCAGCTCCTGTGGATCGGGGCCCCGGGACGGTACCCCCGGTGACGGACCCGGTGGCCAACGTAGCGGCGCGACCGGTGCCGCGCCCCTGTACTCTGCGCGGGTCCGCCCAACCGACACCCGGAGAGCCCATGCCCACACTGCAGCGCACCGACGACGTGTTCGTCCTGAACCTCGNNGGCAAGTTCTGGTCCAACGGGCTCGACCTCGACTGGCTCACGGCCAACCTCGACCAGGCCGGTCCGTACGTCGACCAGGTCCAGGGGCTCTTCGCCCGGTACCTCGAGCTGACGGTCCCGACGGTGGCGGTCCTGCAGGGCCACACCTTCGCGGCCGGCGCCCTCCTGG
>PMFY01000225.1 GCA_003157945.1 Acidimicrobiaceae bacterium
CGTGGTGATTCCGTGCCGGAACGAGGCCGGCGCGTTGCCGGGCGTGCTCGCCGCCCTTCCGGACGGGTACCTGGCGCTGGTGGTGGACAACGGATCCGAGGACGGGACGGCGTCCGTGGCCCGGGGGCTGGGGGCGATGGTCGTCGCCGAGCCCGTCCCGGGCTACGGCGCGGCGGTGCAACGGGGCGTCGAGTCGGTGACCACCCCGATCGTCTGTGTGCTGGATGGCGACGGGTCGTTGGACCCGGGCGAACTGCCGGGCCTGGTGGCGCTCCTCGGGTCCGGCGCGGATCTGGCGGTCGGGCGACGGGTGCCCGCACCCGGAGCGGGTTGGCCCCTGCACGCCCGGGCCGGGAACGCCCTGGTGGCCGCCCGACTGCGACGGCGCTTCGGGCTCCCCGTCCACGACATCGGCGCCGTCCGCGCCGCACGCGTCTCCACGCTGCTCGACCTCGGGGTCGAGGACCGCCGGTCGGGCTATCCCCTCGAGCTCCTGGTCCGAGCGGCGGGCGCCGGGTTGCGGGTCGAGGAGCTGCCGGTCACCTACCGGCCACGGACGGCCGGCCGGTCCAAGGTGTCGGGCTCGGTCGTGGGCAGCGCCATCGCCACCTGGGACTTCCTCAAGGTGATCCGGTGACCGGCGTCGGGTGCGCCGTGCTGGTCGTCGCCAAGGCACCGGTGGCCGGACTGGCCAAGACCCGCCTCGCCGCCGATGTCGGCCCCGTGGTCGCAGCCGGACTGGCGGCGGCCGCTCTGCTGGACACGCTCGACACGGTGCGCTCCGTGGACGCGACGGCGCACATCGTGGCCCTGACCGGTGACCTCGCGCTGGCGCAGTGCGCCGATGAGCTGCGGGAGGTGCTGGCCGACTTCGTCGTCCTCGAGCAGCGCGGCGACGGGCTGGACGAACGTCTCGTGGCGGCCCACGCCGATGCGGCAGCGGTGGTGTCCGGTCCGGTGATCCAGATCGGGATGGACACCCCCCAGGTCACGGTCGAACTGCTCGGGACGTCGGTGGCGTCGCTGGCGAGGCCGGACGTCGACGGCGTCCTCGGACCGGCGACCGACGGCGGGTGGTGGGCGCTCGGGCTGTCGGATCCCCGTGACGCCGGGTTCCTCCTCGGGGTCCCGATGTCGCGGCCCGACACGGGCGCGCACACGCTGGCGGGCCTGGAGGACACGGTGGGGGTGGTCGTGCAGCTTCCCGAGCTGACCGACGTGGACACCGTCGCCGACCTGTGGCCGGTGGCGTCCCTCCAACCGGTCGACCGCCGGTTCCGGCGGGCCGTCGAGCGAATCGGACTCCCGCGCTGACCCTCGGAACCTGCAGTCGGCCTCCTACCAGTTGGTCAGCAGGAGACTGTTGATGACGAGGGCCCCGGCTGCCTGGGCGGCGAGGGACAGCCGGTGGCAACGGGGCGGGAGCAGTGCGGGGGCCGCCACCAGCCACACCGCGAAGGGCAGCCAGATCCGCTCGGTCTCGGCCTTGCTGAGCCCGCTGAGGTCGGCGCACACGACGACGATCACGAAGGCCACGAGCAGGACGTGCAACCCGGACCGCCGCCGGAGCGCGGCACGGTCGAAGGCCCGCCGCAGCCCGACCGCGGCCGGCACGCCGATGGCGCAGGTGAGTGCGACGAGATCGCCCCACACCCAGTAGGAGAACGGACGGGCGCCGGCGATCCCCTCCCAGTACCGCTGGCGGAGCAGCGAGAGCCCGTGCGGCCACCAGAAGCCGAGTCCTGTGAACAGGACCCCGACCACGAGCGCACCGGCCAGCGCCCCCGGGACGGGACGGCCGTTCCGGGTGGCGAAGAGGATGGCCACCGCCGGTACGGCGAGCAGGACCAGTCCGTAGTCGAGGTAGGCGCTCCAGCCGAGCAACAGGCCCGAGGCGACCGCCACCGGCAACGGATGGGCGGTGGCCCGGCCCGCGGCCACGGCCAGCAACGCCAGTCCCCAGGCGGCCACACCGGCGTAGTAGCCGTCGGACGACACACCGACCCAGACGGCCAGTGGCGCCAGGGCCACGAAGGGGGCCGCCCGGCGCGCCAGGTCCTCGTCGCCGAGCGCCCGGGCCGCCACGAGGACGGCGGCGGCCGAGCTGGCCCCCACCACGACGCACAGCGCACTCGCCCACCAGGGCCCACCGAGGCCGAGCCGGTCGAGCCCGAAGAAGGTCAGCAGTGCCCCGGGCGGGTTGCCGGCGATCGAGATGTCCCACGGCTGCGCCGAATCCACGGGGATGTGGGCGGCGAACCCGTGGACGAGCGAGTGCACGCCGCCCCCGTGCGGGAGCTGGGCCAGATAGCCCCCCGTGCCGTTCATGCGACCGACCCAGCCCCGCACCACGCCGTCGATCAGGGTCAGCGACACGGTCCAGGCCGTGGCCACCAGCCACGCCAGAAGTACGAGCGGTCGCCAGGCCAGCCGGCGGGCGACCGTCGGGCCCCAGGCGACGACGGCCAGGGCGAGCACGACGGCGCAGACGGTCGACCAGTTGTGGTGGGGGAGCCAGACCCCGAGGATCGGCGCCGTCCCGGCCAGGGGATGCTCCTGCTGGGGATTCTGGGGAACCAGGGGGGTGAGCCACGACAGGTGGAGGTGGGGTACCCAGAAGGCGACGAGGACGACGGTGCAGATGACACCGGTCCACACCAGGTCGGCCCGGTAGCGGCGGCACCAGGACTCCCGGTCGGAGGCCGCGGGTTCCCGGTGCCGTGGCGGGGCGTCCGGCGAGCGCGGCATCGCCAGCAGCGTATCGGTCGTCCCCCGGGGTAGGGCACCGGTGATCCGACGACGGGTCCGGCGTCGAAGGACTGTTGATGGATCACCTAGGAGTCGGAGGGGGGCGGGGGATCCGCCGGTACGGTGGTGTAACGCTTCGGGGCGGACGGGGACTACTGCGCATGGATGTGGATGGACGGACGTGGTCCGACGGCGTCGGCATGGCCCCCGGGTGACCGAGGACGGACCCGGAGCGTTCCCCATGGCGGACGCCGATGACCCCCCGGAGCACGGGGCGCACGAGGCGGGCGCCGCGGCGTCCGATGAGGCCGTCGGGGAACCGGCGGCGGTGGCAGCCGATGACGACGTCCCTGGCCAGGAGGGGGGCGAGTTCGGGTTCCCCGAGCGGCTCTGGCGCTCCGTGGCCGACCACCGGCCGCCGGGCGTGCCGAGCACGCGGGCCTTCCGGAGCCCACTGCGGGGGCCGTGGCTGACGTCGGTCTTCGGCTTCCTGCTGCTGATCTCCCTGCCGCTCGTGGCCCTCACCGGACTGCTCGACTGGATCGCCTACGGCCCCCGCCTCCACCAGTCGATCCCGGGCGACGTCGGCTTCCTCCACCTGCCACTCTTCGACTGGCCCACCCGGCCGGCCTGGCTCTTCCAGTTGACCGAGGGGCTGCACGTCACGCTCGGGTTGGTCCTGGTGCCCGTCGTGCTGGCCAAGTTGTGGTCGGTCATGCCCAAACTGTTCGTGTGGCCCCCGCTGCGGTCCGTGGCCGACCTGCTCGAGCGGTTGTCCCTCGTGATGATCGTCGGCGGCATCGTCTTCGAGATGGCGACCGGCATCCTCAACATCCAGTACGACTACCTGTTCGGGTTCAACTTCTACACCGCGCACTACTTCGGGGCGTGGGTCTTCATGACCGGCTTCGTCGTCCACGTGGCCCTCAAGTTTCCCACCATGGTGCGGAGCCTCCGGTCCCGCTCGCTCCTCGGTGTGCTGCGCACGCCGGTGGCCGACACGGAGCCGGAGGCCCCCGACGCCGACGGCCTCGTCCCGACGGACCCGGCTCCCCCCACACTGAGCCGCAGGGGCGCCCTGGCCCTGGTCGGGGGAGGATCGCTCCTCGTCGCCGTGCTCACGGTCGGACAGAGCATCGGCGGGGTGGCCCGTGAGGCCGCACTGCTGATCCCCCGTGGGCGTTCGTACGGGGACGGCCCGAACGACTTCCAGGTCAACAAGACGGCCGCCGCCGCGTCGATCGAGCCGTCCGCCACCGGCTCCTCGTGGCGGCTCACCCTCTCCGGCGGGGCCACCGAGGTGACGTTCGACCGGCCCACCCTGATGGCGATGCGTCAGCACACGGTGGACCTGCCGATCGCCTGCGTCGAGGGCTGGTCCACCACCCAGCGCTGGACCGGGGTGCGACTGGCCGATCTGGCCCGCGAGGCCGGTGTCCCGCGGCCGGCGAAGGGACATGTCCAGTCCCTCGAGGGCGGAGGCGGATTCAGCGAGGCGTGGCTCCAGGGGAACCAGGTGCTCGACCCCGATGCCCTGCTCGCACTCTGCGTCAACGGGGTCGACCTGTCGCCGGACCACGGCTACCCGGCCCGGGTGATCGTGCCGGCCCTGCCCGGGGTCCACTGCACGAAGTGGGTCCGCTCGATCGAGTTCGTGGCCTGAGATGGGCGCCACCACCGACCGGGCCCGACGCCGCTACGGCGCCCATCCGCTCCACCTGCTGACCCTGCTCGCCAGCTTCGCCCTGGTCGGCTACGTGGTCAGCCTGCTCGGCGTCCACTCGCTCTGGAACGATCGGGTCTGGTGGCAGTCGATCATCGTGTGGTTCCTGGGGGCGATCGTGCTGCACGACCTGGTGCTGTTCCCCTTCTACGCCCTGGCCGACCGGTCACTCGGCGCCGGCTGGCGGGCCGTGACCGGGCGGGCACCCCGGGTCGCCCCGGCGGTGTCGCCCCGCAATTACCTGCGTATCCCGGCGATGGCGAGCGGGCTGCTCCTCCTGCTGTTCTTCCCCGGCATCATCCAGCAGGGTTCCGCCTCCTACGAACGGGCCACCGGGCTGACCCAGGCGCCGTACCTCGGGAGGTGGCTCCTGCTGACCGGGGCGTTCTTCGCCATCAGCGCCATCGCCTACGCCGCCCGCACCTACCAGACCCGCCGTCACCGGGCGGCGACGGAGCCGGCCGGACCGCCGGCCCAGCCGGTCGAGGGGTCCGACCCGGCGGAGCCCGGGGCGCCCGTGGGGGAGTCGGCATGGTGACACTCGGCCACCACCGGTCACGGGCCGGGACCGGCGACACCCGGTGCACGTGCGACCCCGTGCCCGTGCCCGTCCGGAGGGTGGTGGGGACGGATGTGCTCTACCGGCACATCTCGACCGGACAGCCGTGTTGGATCTCCACCGCCGACGGGTCCCGCTCACCGCTCGCCGTAGGTCGGTGGCTGGGCGGTGCGGCCTCGACCCAGGCGGACCGGTCCGTGGACGAGGCGCTACTCGAGCGCTGCCTCGGACCCACGGTCGACGTCGGGTGCGGGCCGGGGAGGTTGACGGCCGCGCTGGCCGACCGGGGGGTCACGTCGCTCGGTGTGGACGTGTCGGCGGCGGCCGTCGAGATGACGCGCCGCCGCGGCGGCCGGGCCATCCACCATGACGTGTTCGCCCCGATGCCCGATGCCACCACCTGGACACACGCCCTGTTGGCCGACGGCAACATCGGCATCGGAGGCAACCCGGTGCGCCTCCTCCAGCGGGTCCGCCAGCTGCTCCGTCCGTTGGGTCACGTCGTCGCCGACGTCGAGCGCCATCCGTGCGGTGTCCGGCGCGAGGACCGACGGTGGGAGACCCACCACGCGGTCAGCCGCTGGTTCCCCTGGGTGCTGGTCGGCGCGGACGCCGTGGGTGCCCTCGCCGAGGCCGCCGGATTCCACCTGGTGAGCACCGACGAGGTAGCGGACCGGTCGGTGGTCGTGCTCCGGGCGGTGTGACCGATTCCGACGGGTAGGGCGGCACCGAACGCCCGGGCGACGAGCGCGCTGCCCGCCGTCGACAGATCGGCGCCGGACGGGTCGAGGAACGATGCACCACCGCCGGCGGCGGACGCCGTCGTGCCCTGTCGGAGGTCGACGAGGATCGCGCCGCTCCGTGCCGCGTCGGTGGCGATCTCCTGGTCGTAGGCGGCGGCCGTCGTCGCCAGGGTCGTCGGATCGGGCAGTGCGGGGGGACAGCGGAGCCCCCGGCCGACATCGGCGGCACCGGCGCGACAGGCCGGGTACCCGGGAAGCCGGTCGAGCGGTGGCACGTCGCCCACCAGGACGGTCGTGGCGCCTCCGCCGCGCAGGGTCGTGAGCAGCTGCAGGAGCTCCGTGCCGTAGGTCGTCGCCGGCGTTCCGTCCAGCAGGTCGGCCGAGACGAGCCACACGGTGACGACGGTGGCGTCCGACGAGGTGGCCAGCGGTGCCTGGTCGGTGAGGGCCGCCGCCACGGTCGACCCGGGCACGGCGGCGTTGACGAACACGGTCGTCAGGGGGAGCGAGCGCCGGAAGAACTGTTGCGGCCACGCATCGACCAGTGGATCGTCGGTGCCGGCGCCGATGGAGTCGCTCCCGCCGACGGCGACGTAGCGCGTGCCGGGGCCGGACGGCCGGGGATGCGTGGCCACCGTCGGAGTGTGCGCACCACACCCGGCGAGCAGGACGACGGCGACGACGAGGACGGACGCGACCTCCAGTCGGACGCGCCGGGCGACCGTCACAGCTCGACGGCCTCGCGTGCGGGTAGGGCCGCCGCCCGACGGGCCGGGACGGCGCCCGCCACCACGGCCAGGACGGTGGCGCCGACCACGGTGGCGATCGCCAGCAGGTACGGCGTCGACACGTGGACGCCGGCCAGGCCCTGACTGGTCAGGTAGCCGTCCACGATGGCGGCCACCAACCGGGCCAGCGCCAACCCGAGGACCGTCCCGATGAGGCCGCCCACCGCCCCCATCACGGCCGCTTCGATCAGGAAGGAGCGCAGGACGTCCCGGTCACGGGCGCCGACCGCCTTCAGGATGCCGATCTCCCGGCGCCGCTCGCGCACCGCGGCCAGCATGGCGTTCATGATCCCGAGCGAGGCGATGGCGAGGGCGATGACCCCGATCCCGGTGAGCACGATCTCGACCACGTGCACGTACCGCTCGACGGTGGCGATGAGGTTCTCAGGGGCGCTCGTCGAGTAGCCGACCGCCTCGATCGCCGCACGGACCGAAGGCACCGAGTCGAGCCCCCGGGCGATCACGAACAGGCCGGCGTACGGCGAGCGGTCGGCGTCCGTGTCGACCGTGGGATCGCCGGCCGCCGTCCACCGGTGGGCGGCCTGGACGAGGCCGAATGAGGCGAGGACCCCGCCGGACCCCGCCTGCTGGGTGACCACGCCGACGATGACGGCCTTCGTCCACCGGCTGCGGAAGACCGGCGTCCCGTCCGAGCTCCGGAACCCCCGTGGGGCCCCCAGCACGATCTGGGCTCCGAGCACCGAGCGGGTGCGGGTGCCGGTGATCCCGTAGCGGGCGAGGAGGACCGGGGTGACGTCGACCTCGGTCTCGGATCCCGGGGTGGGGAAGCGACCGGAGGACAGCGTGACCGGAAAATCGGCGAGGTGTCCCAGGTCCACCCCGACCATCTGGTCGAAGACGACGCTGCCGGAACCCGTCGGCCCGACGCCGTTGCCGGCCGTCGCCCCGTGGCCGGGCCAGGCGACCAGCGCCTGGGCCGTGACGATGGGGAGCACCACGTCGACCCCCCGGAGCCGGGCGATCCGGTCCAGGGCCGCCTGGTCGATGGGCTTCGGGGCACCCCGGGTCGGATTGTCGACACCGGCCTGGGACGGGTCCGGGGCCGCCGCGGCCACCTGGATGCCGGCCAGCGGGCCGCCCTTCGCCAACTGGTCGAGGACCCGGCCCTGGGCCGTGGCCGCCATGGTCAGCATGGCGGTGAAGAGGGCGGCGGCCAGGGTGACGGCGACCACGGTGAGGGCCGCCCGACCCGGGCGCCGCAGGACGCTGCGGGCCGCGAACCGGACGGTGTCGGCCCAGGTCACCTGCACCTCGTCTCGGGGCCGGTCATCCGGCGTCCGACGACCGGCCGGCCGGGGTCGGCACCGAGGTGATCCGCCCCCGGTCGAGGACGAGCTGCTGGGCCGCCCGGGCGGCCAGGGTCCGGTCGTGGGTGACCAGCATCAGCGTGCAGCCGCGGTCGCGGTGCAGCGACTCGAGCAGGTGCATGACCTCGTCGGAGGTGTCCGCATCGAGGTTGCCGGTGGGCTCGTCGGCCAGGATGAGCCGCGGCGAGTTGACCAGCGCCCGGGCGATGGCCACCCGTTGGCGCTCGCCGCCCGAGAGGGCGCCGGGTCGATGGGCCGCCCGGGGGGACATGCCCACGGCGTCGAGGAGCTCGGCGGTGCGGCGCTGGCGTTCCGCCGCCCGATCCCCGGCCAGGGTGGCGGCCAACTCGACGTTTTCCGCCGCCGTCAGGGCCTCGAGCAGGCCGAAGTTCTGGAAGATGAACCCGACCGTCGAGCGCCGGTAGGCGGCGAGCCCGTCGCCCTCGAGGGCGGCGACATCCTGGCCGCCCACCTCCAGCGTGCCGGACTGGACCGGCTCGAGCCCTCCGATGAGCGAGAGCAGGGTGGTCTTGCCCGCTCCCGACGGCCCGACCAGTGCGGCGTAGCCGTCCCGGGGAACGGTGAAGGTGACGTCGACCAGGACCGGGACCGGGCCCGACGGTCCGTCGTACCGGTGGGCCAGGGCCGTGCCCACGACGGCGAGTCCGTCCTCGCCCCCCGGGTGGTCGCCACCGGCGTCGGGTGGTCGCTGACCGCGACCGTCGACCGGGGCGACCGGCTGCACCGGGTCCCTGCGGTGCACGATGCCCATCGACCCACTCTGCCATGGCCCCCCGGATCTTCACCCGCGGCCCCGGGGGTCCGCCGGTGGGTGCTCCGCTACCGTGATCCGGTGCATGCTGCCAAGGTGGTGACGGTGTCCGACTCGACCCACGCCGGAACGCGCCAGGACCGGACGGGGCCCGACGTCGTGGCGTTCCTGGAGGCGCACGGGTTCACGGTCCCGGCGGTGGACATCGTCCCCGACGGCGTCGAGCCGGTGGCGGCGGCGCTGCGATCGATGGCGGACGGATTCCACGGACTCGTCGTGACGGCAGGCGGTACCGGGTTCTCCCCCGGGGACCTCACCCCCGAGGGGACCCTGGCCGTGCTCGATCGGATGGCACCGGGACTGGCCGAGGCCATGCGCGCCGTCGATCCACGGGGACGGCTGTCGCGTGGCGTGGCCGGATCCCGGGGCACGGCCCTGATCGTGAATCTGCCCGGGTCGCCGGCGGGAGCCGTCGAGTGCCTCGGGGCGATCGTCGATGTCGTCCCCCACGCCCTGGACCTGCTCGGCGGGGGCCGCCCCCACTGACGCACGCGGGTCCGGTGCGACGTCCGTCGGGAGACGCCGCGGTCCGACCGGCCGTGGGCCCGGGCGGGACCAGTCCGTAAGATGAGGCCCTGACCGTGCGGTGTCACCGGTGCTCGGTCTCGGGACGAGGGGGAAGAGGATGTCGAGTGCCGCCTCCGGATGATCAGGGGACCGACTGGATCGACGTGACCGATCGCCCACTGCCGGTGGACCAGGCCATCGCCTGGGCCGCGCTGCCGTCGTGCGGCGCCGTGGTGACCTTCTGCGGCGTGGTGCGGGACCACTCGGAGGGACGCCCCGGGGTCACCTCCCTCGAGTACGAGATCTTCGCCGACGAGGCCGTGCCCCGGCTCGCCGAGGTGGCGGCGTCCGCCCGGCGGACCTGGCCCTCGATCGGGCGACTGGCGGTGCTGCACCGGTCCGGGTGTCTCGACGTGGGGGAGACCAGTGTGGTGGTGGTGGCCTCCACGCCCCACCGGTCCGAGGCGTTCGACGTCGCCCGTTACTGCATCGACACCGTGAAGCGCACGGTCCCGGTCTGGAAGCGCGAGACCTGGGCCGGGGGCACGGACTGGGGCCTCTGCGCCCACGACATCGAGGACGTGCACCCGTGATCCCGCTGGACGAGGCGCGGGCGTTCGTCCTCAGTTCGTGCCGGGCGCTCCCGGCCCGGTCGGTGGCGCTCGACGACGCCCTCGGGTGCGTCTGCGCGTTTCCGGTGGTGGCGACCGAGCCGGTGCCGCCGTTCGTCAACTCGTCCATGGACGGGTATGCGGTCCGGGCGGTGGACCTCGAGGACGCCTCCCCGGCGTCACCGGTCCCGCTCGCGGTGGTCGGCACCGTCCTGGCCGGATCGCCGGCGCAGCCGGTCGTCGGCCCCGGTGAGGCCGTCCGGATCATGACCGGTGCCCCCCTGCCGGCCGGGGCTGACGCGGTGTGCATGCTCGAGGCGTGCGTCACCGGATCCGGGGGCTCGGTCGTCGTGATCGACGGGGCCGTCGGCCCGGGCACCTTCCTCCGCCACGTCGGACAGGACGTCGCGGTGGGGGACACGGTGGTGGATGCCGGTGTGGAGCTGACGCCGGCCCACCTCGGCAGCCTGGCCAACCAGGGTGCGGCCGAAGTCGTCGTCCACCCCCGACCCCGCATCGGCGTCCTGTCGACGGGGGACGAGCTGGTGGAGACCGGCCTCCCCCTGTCCCCGGGTGGCATCCGGGACGCCAACCGGCACTCCCTCCTCTCGGTCGTCCGCCAGCAGGGGTGGGATCCGGTGGACCTGGGGATCGTCGGCGACGACGACCGGGCCGTGGCCACGGCGCTGGACGAGGCCGGCGCACGGTGCGACGCCGTCCTCACCTCCGGGGGTGTCAGCGTGGGCGACGCCGACGTGGTCAAGTCGGTCCTGCGGGAGCGGTGCGGTGGCACCATGCGGTGGATGCAGGTCGCCATCCGGCCGGCCAAGCCGTTCGCCTTCGGCGTCCTGGAGGCGTCCGGCACGCCGGTGTTCGGCCTGCCGGGGAATCCGGTGTCCGCCCTGGTCAGCTTCGAGCTCTTCGTCCGACCCGCCGTGCGGCTCATGGCGGGGTACCCGGGACTCGAGCGCCTGACGGTGCCGGCGCAGCTGGTGGGCCCGATCGAGCGTCGACCGGACGGGAAGACGCACTTCGTGCGCTCCGTCCTGTCCCTCGACGACGAGGGCGCCTGGTGGGTGCGACCCCTGCTCGGCCAGGAGTCGCACCAGCTGGCGGTCATGGCCGCGGCCAATGCCCTCATCGAGCTGCCCGATGGCGATGGCGTCGCCCGGGGCGACGTCGTCCGGGTGGTGGTCATCGCGCCGGACCGCCTCGAGGTCGTCCCGGACCCGGACCGGGCGGGGGCGCCCGCGTGACGACGGTCCCGGTGGTGCTGTCGTCACGCGGTCCGACACCGTTGTCGGGCGGAGCGGTGCCGACGGGGTGGATCCAGGAGATGCCCCGGTCGGGTCCGCTGGTGGACACCTTCGGCCGGGTCCACGACGACCTGCGGATCTCCGTCACCGACCGCTGCAACCTCCGCTGCACGTACTGCATGCCGGAGCGGGGCATGACCTTCCTGCCCACCCCGGACCTGCTGTCGTTCGACGAGGTCGTGCGGGTCGCCTCCGTGGCCCGCGCCCTGGGGGTCGACGCCGTGCGGCTGACCGGCGGTGAGCCGCTGGTGCGTCGGGGCCTCGACCGACTGGTCGGTCGGCTGTCCGACCTCGGATTCGCCGACGTGTCCCTCACCACGAACGGCATGCTGTTGGCACCGGCGTTGCCCGCCCTGGTGGCCGCCGGCCTGACGCGGGTGAACGTGAGCTGCGACTCGCTCATTCCCGAACGGTTCGCCACCATCCGTCGACGCGGTGACCTGGCCACCGTGCTGGCGGCGATGGACGCCGCCGAGGCCGCCGGGCTCCCGCCCGTCAAGGTCAACGTCGTGCTCGAGTCCGGTACCAACGATGACGAGATCCTCGGGTTCGCCGAGTTCGCGCGGTCGACCGGTCGCATCGTCCGGTTCATCGAGTTCATGCCGCTCGACGCCCAGGGGGCCTGGCACCGCGGGCGGCTGGTGCCGGGCGCGGAGGTCGTGCGCCGCATCGACGGACGGTGGCCCCTGGCCGCGGTCGACCAGGCCGACGACCACGCCCCGGCGGAGCGGTTCCGGTTCGTCGACGGCGGAGGCGAGATCGGCGTCATCGCCAGCGTCACCCAGCCGTTCTGCGGCACGTGCAACCGGCTGCGACTCACCGCGGACGGTGCCGTGCGGAACTGTCTGTTCAGCGACGACGAGCTGGACGTGCGTGGGGCGCTCCGCTCGGGGGAACCCGACGAGGCGATCGAGCGACAGCTGCGTCGCGCCGTGTGGGGCAAGCGTCCGGGTCACGGCATCGACGAACCCGGGTTCCTCCGTCCCGTCCGCTCGATGTCGATGATCGGGGGGTAGGCGCCGTGCCCGTACTGCGGCTGTTCGGGCCGGCCCGCACCGCGGCGGGCACCGGTCGGGTGGACATCCCCGGGACATCGGTCGCCGAGGTCCTGGACGAGGCGTGCCGTCGATTCGGCCCCACGTTCGCCGACGTCGCGGCCACCTCTCGGCTGTGGGTCAACGGCCAGGCGACCGAGCGGGCGTGCCTCCTGGACGGCTGGGACGAACTCGCCGTGCTGCCGCCGGTGTCGGGCGGATGACGGGCCCGCCCCCCGGGGCGCCCCGCCTCACCCACATCGACGAGCACGGCAGGGCCCACATGGTGGACGTTTCGGCCAAGCCGGTGACCCGCCGGGTCGCCGAGGCCCGGTGCTCGGTCCGGAGCGTGGGGGACGTCAGGGCCGTCCTCGCCCGACCGCCGGGAGGCGCCGATCTGGTCGAGACGGCGCGGATCGCCGGGATCATGGCGGCCAAGCGCACGCCCTCCCTCGTCCCCCTGTGTCATCCGCTCCTGCTCGACGGATTCGAGGTCGACGTGGCCGTGGTGGCCGACGGGTTCGCCGTGCGGGCCGTCACCACGGTGGCGGAGCGCACCGGAGTCGAGATGGAGGCGCTCACCGCCTGTGCGACGGCCGCCCTGGTGCTGGTCCAGGCGCTCCTGGACGTCGACCCGGGCGCGTCGGTGGAGGACCTCAGCGTCTGGCACAAGTCGGGCGGGCGGTCGGGCGTGTGGGAGCGTCCGGCCGACGGCCGGGGGGGAGGCCGAACCGAATCCTCGTAAACGCACGGGGTACCTCCACGATAACCCGCAGATACAAGAAAGATCGCGGAACAACCGGGCAGCACCGAGGTTTGTTGGGATACTGTCGCCGCATGACTCAGTACCGACCCGGGCAATTGGCCGAACTGCTCGGCGTGAGCGCCGACACGGTCCGCCGCTGGTGTGACGAGGGCCGACTCGTCACGGTCCGCACGGAAGGTGGACACCGGCTCGTCGAGGGAGCCGAACTGGCCCGGTTCGTCCGCGAGGACGAGGCCGCCTATGCGCCCGAGCAGCTGCAGGTCCAGTCGGCGCGGAACCGGTTCAACGGCGTGGTCACCCGGGTCGAGCGCGACAAGCTCACCGCCGTCATCGAGCTACGGGCCGGACGGTTCCGGATCGTGTCCCTCCTCACCCGCGAGGCGGCCGACGCGTTGGCCCTCGAGGAGGGGGACCTGGCCAGCGCCGTGGTCAAGGCGACCGACGTGATCATGGAGGTCACCCAGTGAGGCGCCCGGCCGGCCGGAGCTGCGCCATCGCCGCGGTGGCGGTGCTGGCGATGATGGCGGCGGCGTGCTCGTCCTCGTCCTCCACGGCGACGACGTCGACGACGGGTGCACCGCTGTCCGGGTCCATCACGGTGTCGGCGGCGTCGTCCCTCACCGGGACGTTCACCCAGCTCGCCTCCAGCTTCCACCACGTCCACCCCGGGACTTCGATCGCCTTCAACTTCGGCTCGTCGGGCGCGCTGGCCACCCAGATCGTGTCCGGGGCACCGGCGGACGTGTTCGCCTCCGCCTCGCCGTCGGACATGGCGACCGTGCAGGCCGCCCACCTGGTGTTCGGCAAGCCCGTCACATTCGCCCGGAACCGTCTGGAGATCGTCGTCAAGCCCGGCAATCCCCTGGCGATCCACTCGTTGGCCGCTCTGGACAAGGCGGCGGTGGTGGCCATCTGCGTACCCACCGCGCCGTGCGGGTCCACCGCCCAGGAGGCCCTGGCCAAGGCGGGGGTGACGTTGCCGACCTCCAAGGTGTCGTTGGGGGCCGACGTGGACGCCACCCTGGCCCAGGTGACCACCGGCGATGCCGATGCGTCCATCGTCTACGTGACCAACGCGGCCACCGTCGGCGACCAGGGGGTGGCCGTCCCCATCCCTCCGGCGCAGAACGTCTCCACCAGCTATCCGATCAGCGTCCTGACCACCACGACCGACCGCTCACTGGCCTCGGCGTGGGTCGCCTACGTGCTGGGCCCGGTCGGGCGGGCCGCACTCCTGCGGGCCCAGTTCCTGCCTCCGGGCTGACGGGTGGCGCCTGCTGCGCCCCGGGTGCGCCGTCCACCGCTGCTCCTGCTCGTCCCCGGGATCGCCGCCGTGGGCCTGCTGACCGTGCCGCTGATCGGACTCCTGGCCCGTGTCTCCTGGTCGACGCTCGGATCCGATCTGACGTCGTCGGTGGCGCTGGACGCACTCCGTCTCTCGCTCGTCTGCTCGCTGGCGGCGACCGGCCTGTCGGTGGTGCTGGGCCTGCCCCTGGCCTGGTTGCTGGCCCGCACGGAGTTCCGGGGGAAGTCCCTGGTCCGGGCGATCACGGTGCTTCCGCTGGTGCTCCCTCCCGTGGTCGGCGGAGTTGCCCTCCTGCTCGCCTTCGGCCGGGACGGCCTCCTCGGGCGCCCGCTGTTCGACTGGCTCGGGATCCAGTTCACCTTCAGCACCGCAGGGGTGGTGCTCGCCGAGACCTTCGTGGCCATGCCCTTCCTGAT
>PMFY01000034.1 GCA_003157945.1 Acidimicrobiaceae bacterium
CCCAGCCGCCGTCCTCGTTCTGAATCGCCGTGAGCCATGCCGCGGCCTTGCGCATTTCCGGCGCATCGCGGGTGAAACCCGCGGCATTCAGTGCGCACAGCACAGACCACGTGCCGTAGATGTAATTCATGCCCCAGCGGCCGTACCAGGAGCCGTCGGCGAGTTGGGTCCGGCGCAGATAGTCGATGGCGCGTTTGACGACCGGACTTTCGCTCTCGCCGAGCTGCGCTAGCATCGACAAACATCTTGCACTGACGTCCTCGGTCGGCGGATCNNGCGCGCCGTGATCGGCGAACGGGATATTGTTGAGATAATAAAATTCGTTGTCGGCATCGAAGGCGCCCCAGGCGCCGTTCTCGCTCTGCATGCCGAGAATCCACTCGCGCGCGCGCGCGAGGCTTTCGCGAAAGCGTGGCTCGCCGGACAGGCTCTGCACACGATCCATCGCCATGGCGACCACCGCAGTGTCGTCGACGTCGGGATAATGCGGATTGGCATATTGGAACGCCCAGCCGCCCGGCCTTACGTTTGGCCGCCGGGCGATCCAGTCGCCGCGCAGGTCGAGCACCTGCATCGGCACCAGCCAATCGAGGCCGCGGCTTGCTTCCTTGACCGCGCGCTTGCCGCCGGCCTCCAACAGCGTGTGACAGACCAGACCGGTGTCCCAGATCGGCGACACGCAGGGTTGGCAGTAGGCCTCGTCCTCGTGCACCACCAATAATTTCTCGATCGACTTGCGCGCGATGGCGCGCTGCGGATCGCCCTCCGGATAGCCGAGCGCGTCGAACATCATCACCGAATTCGCCATCGCCGGAAAAATCGCGCCGAGCCCGTCCTCGCCGTTGAGCCGCTCGCCGACCCAGGCGACGGCGGCAGCGATCGCGCGCTGCCGCGCGCGCTTGGGAAACGACGGCTCGGTCGAGCGCAACAGATTGTCGACGCCGCGGAAGAACCAGAACCACGACGCCTTCTGCTGCGGCGCCTTCGGCGCCGGTCCAAGCGTGTCGGGGGGCCTGAGAAACAGCTCGTCGATGCGCACGCCCTTGGCGTTGCGCGCCCGCGGCTTTTTCGCCATCAGCACCAGAAGCGGCACGATCACGGTGCGGCTCCAATACGACATCTTGTCGAGGTGAAACGGAAACCACTTCGGCAGCAGCATGATCTCGACCGGCATCACCGGCACCGCGCGCCACGGAATAAATCCGAACAGCGCCAGCATGAGCCGCGTGAAGACGTTGGCTTTGGCGGCGCCGCCGCGGGCGCGCACCGCTTCGCGGGCGCGCCGCATGTGGTCGGCATCAACGGAATCGCCGATCATCTTCAGCGCGAAATAGGCCTTCACCGTCGCACTGACATCGAGTTCGCCGTCGGCGAACAGCGCCCAGCCGCCATGGGCGCCCTGGATGCGGCGCAGATAGACGGCGATCTTGGCTTCCAGCTCGGCGTCAACGGGCTCGCCGAGATAATGGCGCAGCAAGACATATTCGGCGGGAATGGTGGCGTCGGCTTCAAGCTCGAATACCCAATGGCCGTCGGGACGCTGCCGGTCGAGCAGCGCCTGCGTCGCAGCTGCGATAGGACGGTCGAGATCGATAACGGGTGAGTCCGTCATGTGAAAATTCATTTGCCACTCCATTCAGCGGCTTGCAATCAGCCCGGCCGCACGATTGCCGGATCGGATCGCGCCTTCGATCGTCGCTGGCAGGCCGGTATTCGTCCAATCTCCGGCAAGAATAAGGTTTTGCCACGAGGTTTCGGCGCCGGGGCGCCTTGCGTCCTGCTCAGGCGTGGCGGCAAAAGTAGCGCGGCGCTCGCGCACGATCTGCCAAGGCGGCAGTTCGGCCGGCAAGCCGGTCAGGCCTGAAACCTCGCCCCAGATCGTCTTCGCCAGTTCCTCTCTCGGGGTATCGACCAATCTATCTCCGGCGCTAATCGTGACCGATAGCCGGCCGGGAAAAGCGAAAAGCCATTCGACCGTTCCCTTGAGCACGCCAAGGATCGGCGGCTGCCCGGCCGGCGGGTCGACCCGGAAATGCGCATTGACGATGGCGCGAAACTCGGTCGGCACCTGAAGGCCGCGGACGAGCGAGGCCGCGATGTAAGGCGGCACCGCGAGAATGACCGTATCATCGGCCGACAGCGCGATTGTTTCATCGCCAAAATCGAGCGCCTCGACGCGCGCGGTGCCAAAGCGGAAGGCGCGCAACTGCTCGCCGAACCGCACGGCGACCCGGCGCTGTTGCAGGAAGGCGAGCGCCGGTTCGATCAGCGTCGCACTTAAGCCCTCGCGCGCGAGCAGCGGCCGGCAGGCACGACCGCCGGCGGCGAGCGTCTCATGAATGACCGCGCTGGCAAGCTTCGCCGATCCTTGCGGCGGCGCGATATTGAGCGCCGCGACAAGAAGCGGCTCGACCAGTCGGTCGTAGAGCAGACCTTTGCAAGCGATGACCTCGCCCACCGTCTTGCCGAACGGCGGCCGCAAGAGCCGCAGCAGCGCCGCGTAATCAAGCGCCCGCGTTCCCGGGACGCGACGGGTGGGATCGAAGATCCAGAACGGCACGCGGCTGTCATTGAAGCGCAGCGTCCAGCGTTCGCCGCTTGCGAAATCGACGAACGGAAATTCGGCGTGCGGCGGACCGGCCAAGCGTTCCGCCGCGCCGATGTCGCGCAAATAGTCAATTGCGGCCCGATTGCCGGACAGCAACAAATGGTTGCCGTTGTCGATGGTCATGCCGACCGAAGCGTCGTGATAGGAGCGGCAGCGGCCGCCGGCGGCGCTGGTCGCTTCGTGCACGATCACCTTGCCGGCCCCCGTGGACAGCTTGACGGCAGCGGACAATCCGGCAAGGCCGGCGCCGATGATGTGGACGGTTCTAGTCATGGTTTGATTGGCTTATCTCCCGGCAGCCCGTTGCGAGCCGGGAAATGCAGCTCCAGACCTGATTGGGGTTGCATTATTCTATCGGCAGCCTCCGGCGGCGCCTCCACACCGCGTACGCTTAGAGGGGATTTTCGTTACCGGCAACCGCCGCTGCGCCAGCGGCGGACGATTCATCGGACCGGCTTTCGTAACTTTGGCGATGCCCTCACCGAACTTGGCGCAAGACGATCGGAGGGTTTTAACTGGGGACTTATAAATCGAGCTTGATTGAGTGCCGCTTGCTCGACGTCCGCTGTGCCCCGATAACGACGAAGTTCTGCACCGCAGCGAAATGTCGCGAAGGGCCAATTGCCAACATCTTGGTTAGTTCAATTCCTGGCCGTTAGCGGTCGCCGCCGCCGTTTCAGAGTGCTCAATTGTGCTCAGACGGCCGGGCATCATCCCCAAATTGCTGTAGAACTAATATTATATTAAAAATTAAAGGCTCGGTGTTGCAAACCAGATTACTGAAATCGCCCTGAAGGTAAGGCATTCATGAAGCGCGCCTTTCAGGTCAGTCGCGGTCGGCACGCGATGGTAACCTCGCAACTCATCGAGGGAATTCTCGCCGCGGCCACCGCAGCGGGGCTTGTTGATTCCGCGCGTGTGGACGCCCTGCGGGCCGGCGTCTCGACCCGAAGCCTCGAAGTTCAAACGTCAGGGCGCGTCTCAGAAACAGCGCTTCTTTGGCTATGGGGTGCGCTCGCCGACCTTGCCGGCGGTCATCGGATCGGTGCAGAGCTTGCGCCTTTCGCCGGTGCAAGCGCGTGGGGAGTGGTGGGCGAGGCGGCGATCCACGCCGTGTCGCTCACCGACGCTTTCGAGCGTATCGCGCGCTACGTCCGCCTTGCAGCTGAAAGCGTGAGGATCGGGGTCGACGTGAACGAGCGTTCTTTTGCAGTGACGTATCGGCTCTTGGGCAGCGGCGCAAACCCTTCTAGCGGAGGCGCGGCTGCAGCGATGCTCTGGGCCAACGCGAACCTGGCGCTAGTGCCAGAGCGGGCATTCGGTGTGCGCCTGCGTCCGGTGTCAGCCGAACTCGCCTGTGCTGCGCCAGGTGATACGGGAGGCGTCATCGCCGATATATTCGGGACCGACGTGAAGTTTGGAACTGCAGATTGGCGCCTTGTCTTCGACCTGGCGGCCGTCCTCGCCGTCTCGCGACCCGTCGCATCTTCCGCGCTCCCATATATCGACGCGTACGCCAACAGGGCGCTCAGCGATGTACCGGCAATCGACGACATCGTTGGCGTGGTCGCCGCTGAGGTTCGCGACCGCCTAGCCGGAGGGCCGCCGACGGTGGCTGAGATCGCGAGCGCGCTCGGCCTGTCAATGCGCACGCTCCAGCGTCGCCTGGCCATCGCCGGCCGAAGCTTTGCGGCCTTGCTAGACGAGGTCCGGCGCGCCCGCGCTGAGGAGTTGCTGGCTGACGGCAGGTGGGACTTCGCCGAGATTGCTTACAAGCTCGGCTATTCCGAGCGAAGCACTTTTACGCGGGCTGCGATCCGCTGGTTCGGCGTGCCACCGAGCGGGATACGTTGATCGCAGCGCAGCAACCGAGATCGCCGCTCGTTCGACCGTGCGCGCCTATTGCTTGACATCATGCGCCATTAACGCGACGGCACCGAAAAGCGGTCAATTTTATACAGACGCACGTCGTTAGCGCTTCTTACGCTCGTCAAATACGCCCCATTAAAAGCCAATTCCAATTGAACGACAGGAACAGATGAAATGAACATAAATCTGAAACAAGCGCCCACCACGAAGGTCCCGGCAAAACCGGCGACAACAATCGGAGCGATTTTCGGTGCCACGCCGGGGATGCCGGGGATGTTCAAATCGAACTTCGACTACCAACTCGTCAGAGGCATGGTGGCCGGCGCCTATGGCGAGGGTGGCGCGTTCGGCGAGCTGTATTCGACAGCGCGACGGGTCGTGGACCGCGACATTAACAGCTGGGCTGTCGAATGGACGGGCACGGCCGAGCGGGTCGAGGCCGTAGCCCACAGCAGCCTGAGCGGCGGGCACGTTGTCAGTGCGCGTGAGGCGTTCTTGCGAGCATCGCTCTATTGGCGAACGGGTCTCTTCTACCTCGAAAGCAAGGATCCCCGACAACTCGCCATGTACCATCGCCACCGCTCGTGCTTCAGGCAGGCCTCGGCGCTGTTCGACCCACCCATCGAGCCGGTCAGCATTCCCTATGAGAACGGCAAGACACTGCCGGGGTATTTCATGCGCGCTTCGGCGTCCGGCGGCCCGCGTCCGACCCTGATGATCCTCGGGGGCGGCGACACCACTTGCGAGGAGCTATATGACTTTGGCGGTGGCGCGGCGGCGGTTCGCCGCGGCTACAACGCGTTTCTATGGGAGGGCCCCGGCCAGGTTGGCGCCTACGCCCTGGACCCGAGCCTGACCTATCGGCCGGACTGGGAAGTCCCGACCCGATACGCCGTCGACTACGTTCTGTCCCGCGACGACGTCGACCCCAAGAGGCTTGCGCTCTCCGGGCACAGCATGGGCGGATATTTCGCCCCGCGGGCGGCGGCATACGAGAAGCGCATTACCGCCGTGATCGCCAATTCGCTGACGCCGGAGTTCAAGCCCGTCCTCATGGCCGGATTGGGTCTCGATCCGAACGCGCCCTACGGCAACGACACTGAGAACAAGATCGACCTCTCCGAGCCGATGAAGAAGTACATGGCGACAAATTTCTGGCAGCGATTGGGTTTGGCCGATGGATCGCTTCCAGCATTGTTGGACGAACTCGGCCGCTACAGCTTGGCCGGGATCGAGGGGAAGATCACCTGCCCCTTGTTGAACTTCGCTGGCGAAGGCGAAGGACCCTTGATGAACGGCCTGGGACACGACTTCTACGAGAAGCTGACCTGCCCAAAGACGGAACGCCTGGTACGCTTGATCGAAGGCGGGGAGGCTCACTGCCAAATGAACAACCCTAGCCTCAAACACCAGATCGAGTTCGACTGGTTGGACGACGTCTTCAAGAAGAACAAATAAATAATGAGCTAGCCGCTGCTGGCCCTTTTCATAAGGGGCCAGCAGACGACGTCAATCTTTGCTGAAAACTAAATTGCCGTGAGGGCCGCTTCGGGTCATTCGCGCCCGGGTCGTCGCAGCAGTAAGTCTGGCTATGGCCGCTGTGTCCCAAAAGCGGAAATGAGTTCAAAGCGTCATGGCCGCCATTATCAAGCCTACATCTATCTGCATCTTGTTGTCGGCATCTGAGTCCACGCGCTAAAACAGATTGCGCAGCACGATGAGAAGAAATTTCCCGCGCGGCAGATGCACCGGCTGACGCGGCGGCGCAAAGCCCCGCGCGATCAGCTCATCGAGAATAAGCCGATAGGCCTCGCCCATGATCCGTGGCGCCCGCACGACGCGGCGCGGGCTTTCCGCCATGACCGCGCGGGCTTTTTCGAACTCGGCTTGCGCCAAAGCGACCAGTGTCGCGCACGGCTTGCCGATCGCCGGATGGGCTATCACCGCGGCCGGCTCGGTCGAGGTAATCCCCGCGGCTTGCAGCTCCTCGCGCGGCAGATAAAGCCGCCCCAGACTTGCGTCCTCGTCGAGGTCGCGCAGGATATTGGTCAACTGCAGCGCGCGGCCGAGATGATGCGCCAGCGCAAGGCCTGCGTCGCGTTCCATGCCGAACACGTGCACCGAAAGCCGGCCGACCGCGCAGGCGACCCGGTCGCAGTAGAGATCGAGCGTCACGTGATCAGGCGCACGGATATCGGCAATGACATCCATCTCCATGCCGGCGATGACGGCGAGAAAATCGCCACGATCGAGCGCGAATGAGCGCACCGCCTGCGCCAGACCGGCCAGATGCGGCGGGGCCGAGCCGGCATAGACGGCCGCGATATCGCTGCGCCATTGCTCGAGCGCATCGAGCCGCGGCTCGCGCGGCCCCGGATCGTCGGCAATGTCGTCGACCGCGCGGCAGAACGAATAAATTTCGAACATCGCCTCGCGCTGGGCGCGCGGCAAGATCCGCATCCCCAAATAGAACGAGCTGCCCGCCGCGCGCGCGGCCGCCGGTGTGGGCGCTGGCGTGGGTTCTGGTGCGGCCTCTTTTGCGACCTCTTGCACTCAAGCACCCCGCGGCTTGTGTGCTGCGGCGAAAAAACGCCGGCTGAAGCGGCGCGAGACGCCGCGCAAAATACCGGCAAGCGTGAGGCCGGCGACGGCGGGCGGGCGCAGATGCACGGGCTCGTTCAGCGGGTCGCGCGTTTGCAAGAGGCGCGTCAGCCGATGCGCCAAAGTATTGATGACGGCGACCTCGAGAGCAAGCCGCGTGTCGTTGATCATCGCGGCAAAGCCGTCGCTTTCGCTCAACAGCCGTTCGGTTCGCGCTGCGAGCGCGTGCAGGCAATCGAGCAGTTCAGGCGTCGAGCGCGCCTCGCCAAGCGCCTCGACTGCGCTGCCGCTCAAGGCGAGCGCATCCTGCGGGATATAGACCCGGTCGAGGTTCACATAGTCTTCTTTGCAGTCCTGCAGATGATTGATGATCTGCAAGGCGGCGCACAGCGCATCGTTTGCCGGCCAGACCGCGTGGCTCTCGCCGTGGACGTCGCAGACGAAGCGGCCGACCGGCATCGCAGACAGCGAGCAATAGGCGATGAGATCGTCCCAGTCGCGATAGCGCAATTTGGTGACGTCGAGCTTGAATGCGGCGATCAGATCCTGCGCGTGTTTCGGCGACAGCCCGCGCACTGCAAGCGCCGCCCGCAGCCGCACCGCGACCGCATCGTCGGCATTGGCGCCGTTCAAGCCGGCTTCGAGGCGATCGAGCAGCGCAAGCTTCTCCGGCGCCGACAGCGTCGCATGATCGGCGATGTCGTCGGCGGTGCGCACGAAATTGTAGAACGACAGGATCGCGTCGCGATGGCGCGGATGAATGAGAAAGGACGCCACCGGAAAATTCTCGTCCCGGTGGCCCTTGCCCGAGCGCCAATCGTTAGCGCCCTGTGTGCTCGCGTCATTCATCGTAATTCCGAAATGTTGGACTCTTCCGAAATATCGGCTTGGGCGCGGCCTTTCCACATGCCGCCGCGCCCGCGCGCATGCTGATAAGCGGAATCGATGGTGAACGCCATATAGGCGGCAGCGATCGCCGGGAGCGCCAAGCCCCACAGCCCAGACAGCCGGTAAAATCGCAACGTCGGGCGCAACGCGAAAGCCATCAAGAGCCAGACGAATAGGCCGATGAATTGCGCCATACCGTCGGCGCAGATCGCAAGCGCAACCGGCGCCAGATAAGTCAGCGCCAGGCCGAAAACGGTGCCGGCGAGCAATAGCGGCGAATAGCGCAGCTGCGCGTAAGCCGTACGCGACACCATGCGGCGGATATCGCCGACCGCGGGATAAGCGCGGATCGAATGCACGCGCTCGGTCAGCGCAATCGAGATCGGGCCTTGGCGTTTGAGGAGTTTTGCCAGCGCGCAGTCGTCGATCAGCGCGTCGCGGATCGCCGCCATGCCGCCGGCCGCGGCAAGCACGTCGCGGCGCACCAGCATGCAGCCGCCGGCAGCGGCCGCGGTTGAGCGACGCGGATCGTTCGCCCAGGCGAACGGATAAAGCATCTGGAAGAAGAAGATGAAGGCCGGCACGAAGGCGCGCTCGGCAAAGGTCTTGCAGCGCAGCTTCGCCATCAGCGAGGTCAGCACGAGGCCGCCGCGCTCAGCCCGCGCGACCAGCCCGCTCAGCGCATCCGGGGCATAGACAATGTCGGCATCGGTCAACAGGAGATAAACCGGCGGCTGCGCCACCGCAGCGGCGCGTTCGACGCCCTGCTGCTGAGCCCAGAGCTTGCCGGTCCATCCGGGCGGCAGCGCCCTCCCCGGCAGCACGGTCAGGCGGTCGGAAGCGCCGAGCGCCGCTGCGGCGGATTGCGCCACAAGCGCTGTGCCGTCGCGGCTCTGGTCGTCGACCACGATGACCGTAAATTCGCCCGGATAATTTTGCCGCAACAGCGATGCGACGGTCTCGCCCACACAGTCGGCCTCGTCGCGGGCCGGGATGACGGCGGTCACGCCGGGCCATGCTCCGTCCCGCGATACGGTCTCGTCGTCGCGCTCGGTGGCGCGCCAGAAGCCGCCCCGGGCGGCAACGAGATAGAGCCAGATCGCAAGCACCATTGACGCTATAAGCAGGTTGGCCACAGATAATCCCTTGGTGGGGGCTTAAAGGCGCCGGCGGCGGCGGGGTGACCCGTGGCGGCCGGCGGTCAGTCTCGTTATCCCCTAAATCCAGGACCTGATATAGGACCCCGCAGCGGTCTAGAAACGCCGAGTCATGACGCAATGAGCGATAAAAGCAGCCCTTTTCTCTCCCGCCTCGATGCGGTGGCGGCCGAAACCGAGGCGCTCCTGGAGGCGCTTCTCGCCACAACGCCGGCCGCCGGCGAATTAAGCCGCCCGGGCCGTCTGATCGAAGCCATGCGCTATTCAGGCCTGGGTGGCGGCAAGCGCTTCCGGCCGTTTCTGGTGGTGGAATCGGCGGCCCTGTTCAATGTGCCGCGGCAGAATGCCCTGATGGCGGGAGCCGCGCTCGAATGCGTGCACTGCTACTCGCTGGTGCATGACGATCTGCCGGCCATGGACAATGACGCGCTGCGGCGCGGCCAGCCGACCGCGCACAAGAAATTCGACGAGGCCACCGCCATCCTCGCCGGCGACGGGCTCCTCACCTTCGCCTTCGACATTTTGTCGCGGGTGCAGACGCATGCCGACGCGGGCGTTCGTATCGAGCTCGTCAATGCGCTGGCGCGCGCCGCAGGCGTCGGCGGCATGGCCGGCGGCCAGATGCTTGACCTCGCCGCCGAGGGCCGCTTCGGCAAAAAGACACTCGGCGAAGCCGACGTGCGGATGTTGCAGGCGATGAAGACCGGCGCGCTGTTGCGCTTCGCCTGCCAGGCTGGCGGCATTCTCGCGGCGGCAAACGCGCCGCAGCGCCAGGCGCTCGAGCGCTACGGCTCGGCGGTCGGCGAGGCGTTCCAGATCGCCGACGATCTTTTAGACATCGAAGGCGATCCGGCGCTGGTCGGCAAATCGACCGGCAAGGACGCCGCCGCCGGCAAGGCCACCATGGTCAGCGTGCTCGGCACCGCGGGCGCCAAAGCGCGGCTGCAACAACTTGTCGCGGAGGCCGAAGCAGCGCTCGCGCAATTCGGCAGCGCGGCGGCTATTCTCGTCGAGGGCGCGCGATTCGTTGCAGCGCGACATGCTTAAGGCATACCGCCGCGGCACCATAACGGAGCCGTGTCGTCCAATTGAAGTCCGTGCCGGCCCGTCATATTTTCCTGTTATCGGTCGCGCGCGAAACCAGGAGCCTGTCCCGGACTTAATCCGGGAACGCAATCGGATGCGAACCTTCCGCTGACTTCGGGACACCAAGTTCATAATGAACAAGCATCCGCGCCGACCGCCCCGATTGATCGCTTGTGCCGTCGCGGCAGTCACACTGGCCGCTATTTTGGCGGCGCCGGTTTTGTTGCCGTCCGGTCCCTTTGCAGCGGCGACGGCGCATGCCCAAAATTCGGGCGGCGCCGATGGGCCCCGGCGTGCCGCACACGCCAAAAAGGCGCCGCCGCCACCTTCCGCAGCTGCCGCGCAGCAGCATCAATTACCGGCGCGCACACCCTTTACCGCCGCCGAAGACGAAGCCGCCGCCATTCCCAGCATGCCGGATGCGCGCTTCTGGGCCGATTCGACTGCGGACTTCAATCGCGCACTGCCGTCGCAGCCGGGCCCGTGGCTCATCCTCTCGACCGGCGGATCCGACGGCGCGTTCGGCGCGGGCTTGCTCAACGGCTTGAGCGCCGCCGGCAACCGCCCGGCCTATTCCGTCGTCACCGGCGTCTCCACCGGCGCGCTGATGGCGCCATTCGCCTTTGCCGGCTCGCGTTACGACGACGCCTTAAAGGCCGCTTATACGCAAATCTCGGCGGCCGACGTTTTCGAGGTCGGCTCGACCGGCGAGAGCTTCGTCGATTCCTGGCCGCTCAAAGACCTGATCGCCAAACAGATCACGCCGGCTTTGCTCGCCGACATCGCCGCCGAGCATCGCCGCGGCCGGCGGTTGTTCGTGATCACCACCGACCTCGATGCCCAACGCTCGGTGGTCTGGAACATGGGCGCCATCGCCGTGCATGCCGTTGACGATGGCGGCGACGCGGCGCCCAATCTGTTCCGCAGCGTGCTGTTGGCGTCGGGCAGCGTTCCCGGCGCCTTTCCGCCGGTGCTGATCGCGGTTGAGTCGAACGGCAAGAAGTTTTCCGAGATGCACGCCGACGGCGGCGTCGGCGGCCACGTCGCTCGCCTGTACGGACAGCCTGCACTGCTGGGCCACGGCGGCGGACGCCACCGACCTCTCCCATGCGGTCGGTTCGATCGACGCCAGCTCCGATGGCGGAACCACCTGGGTCCCGCAGGTCGTGCCCCCCGGCATCGGCGCCCTCAACGGCGTCGACTGTGTCCCACCGGCCACCCGGTCGCACGGCGGCACGGCCACCTGTACCGCCGTCGGCACCACGTCCACGGTGCTCAACGCCACCCGCTCCGGGCAGGGCGTGGTCCTGACCTCGAGCGGCACCGCCTGGACGTCCGAGCCCGTCCCCCCCGCCGTGGCCGACCTGCTCGACGTCTCCTGCGGTGCCGGGCCGTGTGTGACGGTCGGGGCGACGGTCGGCACGGCGGCCCAGGGCGGCGTCGTGGTGCTCGCCCCGGCGTCCGGCGGATCGGCCACCATCTGGCGGCGGGCCGCCACCGTCGCCGTGGCCCTGCCCCTGACCGGGGTGTCCTGCGTCTCCCTCGCCGCCTGCACGGTCGTCGGCGAATCGGTCAGCGGCCGACTGGCCGCCTGATGTCCACCGCCCCGGCCGGCCGGTGACTCCGGGCGGCATCCCACCGGGCGACCACCCGCCGGGGGAGACGGCCTGGGACGGCGACGCCTACCAGCGGCGCTTCGATGCACTGGCCGCCTCCGGCGTCGACGTCCACGGGGAGGTCGACCTCCTCATGGCCTTCGGCCCGCACTCGGTGCTCGATGCCGGCTGCGGCACGGGGCGGGTGACCGCCGAGCTGGTCCGACGGGGTGTCGAGGCGGTGGGGATCGACCGCGACCCGTCGATGATCGCCGCGGCCCGCCGGCTCGCTCCCGGAGTCCGCTTCGAGGTGCTGGACGTGACGGAGGCCGACCTGGACGAACGGTTCGACCTCGTCGTCATGGCCGGCAATGTGCCCCTGTTCACTCCGGAGGCCACCCAGGACGCCCTGGTGGCCGGGTGCGCCCGGCACCTCCGGGCGGGCGGTCGCCTGGTGACCGGGTTCCAGCTGGGCCGCGGCTACCGGCTGGCCGACTACGACACCGCCTGCGCCGCGGCCGGCCTCGAACCGGAGTCCCGCTGGTCGACGTGGGACCGGGCGCCCTACACCGACGGTGACGGCTACGCCGTGTCGGTCCACCGCTCCACCTGACCACCGCGCCGCCTGACCATCCCGACCGGGTGGAGCCCGGGCCGTCGTCGCCGGCCCGGTCTGCGATCATGGACCGGCCACGCCACCAGAACGGATCACCATGCGCAATCCCATGTTCGTCTACGACGAGAAGCTCACCGACCTGGTCTTCGACTACTGCCGCTGGCGGCTCTCCCTCGACCCCGTCCCCCTCGACTACGGCGGCGCCCTCACCGGGTCCCTGGCCGCCCGGCTCGACGGGCTCATCAACGCCGCCGGCACGGACCCGACGGCCGTCATGGAGGTGTTCGACAAGACACTCGCCACCGCCGCCGTCTCGGTGGACAGCCCGAAGTTCCTCGCCTTCATCCCCGCCGCCCCCACCAAGGCGGCACTCCTCTTCGACATGGTCGTGTCCTGCTCGTCGCTGCAGGGGACGTCGTGGATCGAGGCGGCCGGCCCGGTGGCGGCGGAGAACCAGGCGCTCGGCGTCCTGGCCGATCTGGCGGGACTGCCCGAGGGCGCCGGCGGCTGCTTCGTCGCGGGTGGATCGGCCGGCAACCTGTCGGGCCTGATGGTCGGACGCGACACCGCCCGGCACCGGATGGGGGACGACACCCCGGAGCACCCCGTGGTGGCCATCAGCGAGGAGGCCCATTCCTCGGTGGGCAAGGCGCTCCACGTGCTGGGCCTCGAGCCGTTGCTCGTCCCGTGCGACGACCACCGCCTCACGGGCCGGGCCCTGCGGGACGCACTGGCCACCCATCCCCGCGGGGGCGACGTGATCGCCGTGGTGGCGACGGGGGGTACCACCAACGCCGGGATCATCGACGACCTCGACGGCGTGGCCGACGTGGCCCAGGAGCGGCGGCTCTGGTTCCACGTCGACGGCGCCTACGGCTGTGCGGCGCTGTTCGCCCCGTCGATCCGGGCGCGCTTCCGGGGCATCGAGCGGGTCGACTCGTTCGTGGTCGACCCCCACAAGTGGCTCTTCGCCCCGTTCGACTGCGCCGCCCTGCTCTACCGCGAGCCGCGTCTGGCCAAGGCCGTCCACTCCCAGGACGCCTCCTACCTCGAGGTGCTCCACCGGGACACCCCCGAGGAGTGGAACCCGAGCGACTACGCCTACCACCTCACCCGGCGGGCCCGGGGCATGCCCCTGTGGTTCTCGCTGGCGGTGAACGGCACCGACGCCTACCGCGACGCCGTCGAGACGGTGCTGGCCACCACCCAGGCGGCGGCCGACCTGGTCGAGTCGCTCCCCCACCTCGAGCTGGTGCGGCGGCCGGAGCTCTCGGTCGTCCTGTTCCGCCGCAGCGGGTGGGGCAAGGCCGACTACGAGGCCTGGTCCGATCACCTGCTGGAGGAGCAGACGGGCTTCGTCATGCACACCACCTGGGAGGGCGAGGCCGTCGGACGGTTGGCGCTGCTGCACCCGGACACCGGCATCGACCTGATCGCCGACCTCCTGGCCTCGACGGCCTGACCGGGCGACCGGGGGCGCACCGACCGGGGCGCCGGGCCTGCGGACCGTCGCCCGCCCGTCACCTACCAGGCCGTGGCCACGTGCTTGATGCGCGTGTAGTCCTCGAGGCCGTAGACCGAGAGGTCCTTGCCGTAGCCCGAGGTGCGGAACCCCCCGTGGGGCATCTCCGCGGTCATCGGCGCGTGGGTGTTGACCGAGACGGCACCGAACTCGAGGCCGGCCAGGAACCGGGTCGCCCGGCCGGCGTCCGTCGTCCACACGCTCGCCGTGAGGCCCTGGGAGACCCCGTTGGCCAGCGCCAGCGCCTCCGCCTCGGTGTCGAAGGCCTGGACGGTGATGACCGGCCCGAACACCTCCTCCTGGACGATCTCGTCGTCCTGCTCCACGCCGGTGACCACGGTGGCCTCGTGGAAGAACCCCGGCCGGTCCACCGCCCGGCCACCGGCCACCACCGTGGCGCGTGCCGGCAGACGCCTGAGCAGTCCCACCACCTTGGCCAGGTGGTCCGCACTGACGAGCGGGCCGAAGACGGTGTCGTCGTCATAGGGGTCGCCGGTGACGGCCGCCGCCGCCTCGTCGGCCAGGGCGGCGACCAGGGCGTCATGGGCGTCCCGCTCCACCAGGACGCGGGTGGCGGCGGTGCAGTCCTGGCCCGCGTTGAAGAACGCCGCACCGGCCACGGCCTCGGCGGTGGCCACCGGATCGGCGTCGCCGAAGACCACGACCGGCGCGTTCCCCCCGAGTTCGAGGTGGACCCGGGCCAGCCGTTCGGCGCCGAGGCGCGCCACCTCCCGACCCGCACGGGTGCTCCCGGTCAGCGACACCATGGCCACCGCCGGGTGCCGGACCAGCGCACGGCCCGTCCCCGCTCCGCCCAGCACCACGTTCAGCACGCCGGCCGGGAACACGTCGGCGAGCAGCTCGGCCATGCGCACCGTCGAGGCCGGGGTCTGCTCGGAGGGCTTCAGCACCGTCGTATTGCCCGCAGCCAGGGCCGGCGCCCACTTCCACACCGCCATCATCAACGGGTAGTTCCAGGGCGTGATCTGCCCGCACACCCCGACGGGCTCGCGCCGGATGCCGGAGGTGACACCCTCGAGGTACTCGCCGGACGCCACACCGCCGAGCAGGCGGGCGGCGCCGGCGAAGAAACGGACCTGGTCCACGATGGGTGGGAGCTCGTCCTCCCGGGTGGTGCCGAAGGGCTTCCCGGTGTCGGCCACCTCGATCCGGGTCAGCTCGTCGGCGTGCCCCTCCAACACATCGGCGGCGGTCAGCAGCGCACGGCTGCGCTCGGCCGGGGTCGTCGCCCGCCAGTCGGGCAGGGCGTCGGTGGCGGCCCGGCATGCGGCGTCGACGTCGTCGTCGGTCGAGTCCCGGGCCTCCGCGTACCGCTCGCCCGTCGTCGGATCGACCACGGCGCGGACCGGGCCCGAGCCGGACATGGACCGGCCGCCGATCAGGTTGCGGAACTCCGGGGTGGTCGGACTCGTCATGGGGGGCTCCCTCGGGGTCGTGCCGGCGGGTGGGACGGGCGGGCCCGGCCGTCGTGCCGGCCGATCCGGCGCATAGCGGCCGTTGCAGCCGACCGCAGCGTTCCATACACTGAATGGTCAGTCAATCGACCGGCCCGGTCGACGAACCATCGGAGACCCCATGTCCACGGACACCGCAGCCGCCCAGACCCAGTCGGAGCGCCTCGACGCGCTCATCGAGGACCAGGAGCGCCGGTTCGTCGAGCGGCAGCCGATGTCGGCCGGGCTGCGGGCCCGGGCCATGTCCTCGCTGGCCGGTGGGGTCACGTCCTCCTGGCAGATCACCACCCCCCAGGCCGTGTGGCTGAGCCGCGGCGAGGGCTCCAAGATCTACGACGTGGACGGCGGCGAGTACGTCGACCTCCACGGCGGCTACGGCGCCGGACTGGCGGGACACGCCCACCCGGCCGTGGTGGCCGCCGTCACCCGTCAGGTGGCCAACGGCACCCACTTCGCCCAGCCCACCGAGGACGCCATCGTGGTGGCCGAGGAGCTGACCCGCCGCTTCGGCCTGCCCCAGTGGCGATTCAACAACTCGGGCACCGAGGCGACGATGGATGCCATCCACCTCATGCGCTCGTTCACCGGTCGGGACCTGATCATCAAGGTGGAGGGCTGCTACCACGGCCACCACGACTCGGTGCAGGTGTCCGTCGCCCCCGAGCTCGACGAGGCCGGGCCGGCCGACGCGCCGAACAGCGTGCCGTCGTCGAGCGGCATCCCGAAGGCGATCACCGACCTCACGCTGGTGGTCGGCTACAACGACCTCGCCGCCCTCGAGCGGGTCCTGGAGGCCCACCCCGGCCAGGTGGCCGGCATGATCCTCGAGCCGATCATGATGAACGCCGGCATCATCACCCCGGAGCCGGGCTACCTGGCCGGGGTGCGCGACCTGCTCCACGCCCACGGCGCCCTGCTCACCTTCGACGAGGTCAAGACCGGCCTCACGGCCGGCCCGTCGGGTGCGGTCGGGGTGGTCGGGGTGACCCCGGACATCGTCTGCCTGGCCAAGGCCATCGGCGGCGGCATCGCCTCGGCGGCCGTCGGCGGCACGACCGAGGTCATGGGGCACGTGGCCGAGGGCCACTACGAGATGGTCGGCACGTTCAACGGCAACCCGATGGCCATGGCGGCCACCCGGGCCATGCTCACCGAGGTGGCGACGGCCGACGCCTACGAGCGGATGGACCGCCTGGCGGCACGGATGGTGGCCGGCGTCGAGCGGTCGATCGCCGACCACCACCTGGCGGCCCACGTCGTGGCCGTCGGCGCCAAGGGCTGCATCGTCTTCCAGGACGCGCCGGTGCGCGACTACCGGGGCTTCGACTCGCTCGACGACCGCTTCAACCACGCCCACTGGCTCATCCAGCACAACGGCGGGGTGTTCCTGCCACCCTGGGGGAAGATGGAGCAGTGGCTCATCTCGACCCAGCACGATGACGCCGATGTCGACCGCTTCCTCGCCAACTTCGAGGAGTTGGCGACGGCGCTCGAGGTCTGAGGACACGGCGCCGGCCCGGAGCCCTTGCAGGCACCCCGGTCCGGTGCTTAGATGAACGACCATTCAGTACACAGCCGGATCACGTCGATCCGGACCGCATCCACCCCGGAGGTCAGGACATGACGTTCCATCCGCGTGAAGGCCGGTCGGGGAACGGGTCCGGTGGCGGGGCGGGAGTCTCCCGCCGGGCCTTCCTGGCCGGCGCCACCACCGCCGGGATGGCCGCCTTCCTGGCCGCGTGCGGCTCCTCCAGCAGCTCGTCGGGCACGACCACCACCACGGCCCCGTTGAAGTCATTGGCGCTGCCCCGGCCGGACGCGCCGGTCACGTGGCCGGTCTACGCCGACAACGCGGCCATCGCCGACGGGCTCCAGCCCGAGAAGAACGCCACCCTGAAGCTCTACAACTGGGAGGCGTACATCAACCAGGCGGTCATCGACAACTTCCAGAAGAAGTACGACTGCAAGGTCGAGGTGACCACCTTCAACACCATGACGGAGGCCATCGCCAAGCTCCGGTCGGGGCAGTTCGACTTCGACGTCTTCGTTCCCACGGTGGACGTGCTCGGCCAGCTCGTCGGGGCCAAGCTCATCCGGCCCCTCAACCACTCCTACATCCCCAACATCTCCCAGAACTGGTCCGAGTTCACCAACCCCTTCTACGACCAGAACTGGCTGTACACGGTGCCGTACACGATCTACACCACGGGCATCTCCTGGCGGAAGGACCACGTGTCCGGCTCGCCCGCCGACCTGGCCAACGGCTGGGCCTTCCCCTGGCAGGCGAAGTACAAGGGGAAGGTCGCCGTCCTCGACGACTACCGCGAGGGCCTCACCCTCGGGATGATGAAGAACGGCGACTTCGACCCCAACACCTCGGACCAGTCGGTGCTGCAGGCGGCCACCCAGTCACTCCTCGACCTCGACTCGCTCGTCGGACTCCACATCGACAACAACGACTACACGTCCATCCCGTCCGGACAGACCTGGATCCACCAGGCGTGGTCGGGCGACATGGCGGCGGCGGCCAACTACATGCCCAAGGGCACGCCGGTCGACGTGGTCGGCTACTGGTTCCCGGCGAGCGGCGTCGGCCCCGTGGCCAACGACACGATGGCCGTGCTGTCCTCCGGCAAGAACCCGGTCCTCGCCCACCTGTTCATCGACTACTTCAACGACCTGCCGAACGTTCTGGAGAACATCTCGTTCAACGGCTACATGCAGCCCAACAACGGCGTGACCGAGCAGGTGCTGGTGCAGCAGGGGATCCTGCCACCGACCCTCACCTCCACCGTCGTGACCGAGTCGATGTTCAAGGCGGGCACGTTCCAGCTCGAACTGGCGCCGGCGCTCGACGCCGAGTACCAGGCCGCCTGGCTGCGCGTCAGCGGCGGCGTGTGATGGACACCTGACCTTGGCCGGGAGCCGCACGGGCCACGCCGGCCGGCCGGGCCGCGGGCGGTGGCTGTGGGCCGGGTTCGCCATGCCCGGGATCATCTGGCTGGTCATCCTGTTCCTCGTGCCCTTCTACACGGTGCTGGCCATCGCCGGGGGCACGCTCAACGCCATCTTCGAGACGCCCGTCCCGATCTGGAACCCGCTGAGGTGGACCGGCTCGGCCTACGCCACCGTGTACCACCTGTTCTTCGGCCAGGGGTCCTTCGTGTGGCCGATCTTCCTGCGGACCCTCTGGTACGTGGCCGTCGCCTCCCTGATCTCGCTGGTCGTGGCCTACCCGGCCGCCTACTTCGTCGCCCGCTTCGCCGGCCGGCGCAAGGGGCTCTTCCTGGCCCTGCTCATCGCCCCGTTCTGGATCAGCTACATGATGCGGATGCTGGCCTGGATCGACCTGTTGCAGACCGACGGCTACGTCAACCGGGCCCTGGTCGACCTGCACCTCGTGTCCCAGCCCGTGGACTGGCTCGGCGGCAAGTCGGCCACGGTCATCCTCGGTCTCGTCTACGGCTACATCCCCTATCTCATCCTGGTCCTCTACGCCGGCCTCGACCGGATCGACCCGCGGCTCATCGAGGCCGGCCGGGACCTCGGCCTCAACCGGGTCCGGACCTTCTGGCACGTGACGCTCCCCCTCAGCCGTCAGGCGATCCTGACCGGGATGCTGATCACCGTCCTGCCGATGATGGGCGACTACTTCACCAACCAGCTGCTGTCCGGGGCGCAGTCGACGTCCATGATCGGCAACGTGATCGACAGCCAGCTCAACAATTCGACCCAGGAGGCCCAGGGGGCCGCCCTGTCGATCCTGTTGCTCGGCTTCCTGCTGGCGCCGATGCTGTACTACGTGCGCAAGACCCGCGAGGCATCGGCGGAGGCCTACTGATGACCCTCACCGCCGACGCCCCGACGGGAACGCCTGCCGACCGGGTCCCGGACGACGGGGGGACGGCCCCGCCGGCGCCGCCGGCGCCGAGGGCGGCCCGCCGGCGGCCACCGTGGCGGAACCCGTGGCGCCGAGCCTGGTTCCTGGAGGGCTTCACCTGGCTCTACCTGCTGTGGTCGATCGTCCCCATCGCCATCGCCGTCCTGTTCTCGTTCAACGACGGTAAGTCCCAGAGCGTCTGGCAGGGCTTCTCCACCCGGTGGTACTGGGGGGATCCGGTCAACTCGGTGGCCAACAACCCGCAGCTCCGCAACGCCGTGATCCAGACGTTCCGGCTCGCTTTCCTGGTCACCATCATCGCCGTCCCCATCGGTGTCGCCTTCGCCATCGGCATCCAGCGCTGGCACTCCCGGACGTCCACCACCTTCAACTTCGTGATGGTGTTCTCCTACGTGATCCCGGAGCTGATCTTCGGTGTCGCCATGTTCTTCCTCTTCACCCAGCTCTTCACCTCGATCCACCTGGGGACGGAGGCGGAGGTGCTGGGCCTGGTGACGTGGAACTTCTCGTGGCCGGCGATCATCGTCCTGGCGCGCCTGGCGTCGATCGGCAGCTCCTACGAGGAGGCCGCGGCCGACCTGGGCGCGTCGCGGACCCAGGCCGTGCGGCGCGTGCTCCTCCCCCTGCTGATGCCCGCCATCTTCGCCAGCGCCGTGCTGGTGTTCGCCAGTGTCGTCGACGACTTCGTGGTGGTCGACCTGCTGTCCGGCTCGGCCGACACCCAACCCATGTCGGTGATCATCTACTCGACCAGCCACGGCGGCAACGGTGGCCCGGCCCTCAATGCCCTGGCCACCATCATGCTGGTCATGAGCTTCGCCGTGGCCACGATCGGCTTCGTGGCCTACCGCTGGATGACGCGGGGTGAGCGGGGCGCCAACCGCCAGGAGGCGATGACCTCCATCGCCGGCATGTAGTCCCGGCGACGCCGGGCTCAGGCCACCGGCTGGGTGGTCGGCACCGTGGGTTCCGGCAGCGCCGGGTCCTCGATGACCGGCGCGTGCCCGTGGGGCAGCACCCGGAGGGCATCGACGGGCAGGTGGACGCGCACGGCGTCGCCCTGGGCGTACTGCGTGTGCTCACCGGTGTTCTGCACCAGCGCCTGGAGCCGGGATCCCTCCGCCAGGCGCAGGATGACCTGGGTGGCCGAGCCGAGGAACACCAGGCGTTCGACCATGGCCGGGACCCGGTTGGGTCCGGACGAGTCATAGGGCTCGATGGCCACCCGCTCGGGCCGGATGGCCAGCAGGACCGCCCCTGACGAGCCGGTCGCCCCCTGGGCGGCGCGCAGGTCGAAGTCGCCCAGCCGGATCCGACACGCCGTGTCCGGGCCGCAACCGGACGCGTGGGCCTCCATCAGGTTGGAGACGCCCAGGAAGTCGGCGACGTAGGCGGTGGCGGGCTGCTCGTAGACCTCGTCGGGCGGCCCCACCTGGGCCACCCGGCCCTCCTCCATGACGGCCAGCCGGTCCGACATGGTCAGGGCCTCCTCCTGGTCGTGGGTGACGTACAGGAACGTGATCCCGACGTGTTCCTGGAGGGCCTTCAGCTCCACCTGCAGGGCGCGCCGGAGCTTGGCGTCGAGCGCGCCGAGGGGCTCGTCGAGCAGCAGGACGGCCGGGTTGAGCACCAGGGCCCGCGCCAGCGCCACCCGCTGCTGCTGGCCGCCGGAGAGCTGGCCGGGGCGCCGCTTGCCGTAGCCCTGCAGCTGCACCAGCTCCAGGGCGGCACCCACCCGCTCCGCCGTCTCGGCCTTGGTGGCGTTCTGGTAGCGGAGGCCGAAGGCGACGTTGTCGGTCACCGTCAGGAAGGGGAAGAGGGCGTAGCTCTGGAAGACGGTGTTGACGTTGCGCTTGTGCGGGGGACGGCGGGCCACGTCCTCGCCGTCCAGGAGGATGGCGCCGCTGGTGGGCTCCTCGAAGCCGGCCACCAGGCGCAGCGTGGTCGTCTTGCCGCAGCCCGACGGGCCGAGGATCGAGAAGAACTCACCCGAGGGGATGTGGAGGTCGATACCGGCCACGGCCTCGACCTCGTCGAACCGCTTGGTCAGCGCCACCAGCTGCACCTCACCACCGGCCATGGCTGCCTCCTCTCCCCTGTCGTCCCGGGACGACGCCCCGCACCACCCGGGCCGCCCGGGACGCATCCCGGTTGAATGGTCACTCAGTGTAGGGAGCGCGGCGCCCGGACACCAGCCCCGGACCCCCATGGTGCAGCGGCACGGGTCAGCGGCGCGCCCCGCCGCCCTTCCCCTTGCCCTTAGCGGAGCGGCCGTCGCCGGCCTCGGCACCGGACCAGGCGAAGCCCAGTCGGTCGGCGGCGAACGTCATGGCGCAGGCGAAGGCCGTCTCGGGGCCCACGACCGGGTCCTCGAGGGCGATCTGCACGGCGAACCCGTCGAGGAGAGCCGACAGCGTGATGGCGAACTCCGTGGGGTCGACCGGGGAGAACTCGCCCGACGCCTCGCCCGCCACCACCACCTCGGCGATGGTCGCCCGCCACCGGGCGTCGAAGTCGGCGCGCACCCGGGCCACCTCGGGGTGGCGGACGGCCTGCGCCCAGAGGTCGAGCCACAGCGCCCACGGTTCGGGCAGCTCCTCGTCGGCCTGGGGCAGGCACGTGGCGGCGATGATCCACTCCAGCCGTCCGGCCGCACCCTCGATGGCGGCCATGCGGGCGGCCCCCAGGTCGTACCAGTGGTCCTCGGCCAGGCGCACGGCCTCGGTCAGGAGGTTGTCCTTGGTCGTGAAGTAGTAGATGACGAGGGCGGGGCTGGTACCGGCCCGCTCGGCGACGTCGGCGATGCGCGTGTCGGGGTAGCCGCGTTCGACGATGACGTCGAGCGCGGCCCGGATCATGTCCTCGCGTCGCTTGTCGGCGGTCGCCGCGGAGGCGGCCGGGGTCGCCTGGTCGTCGTTCATCTCCACCCTTCCGTCGGCACCGCCGTCTCCGTGCACCGTAGTGCGCCCCGGGTGGGGCACCCCCGATCGGCCTTGTCGCCGGAGGGTGCCCCGGTTAGGCTGAACGATCAGTCAATACTCGCACGGGTCGAGCCCGGTGACTCCGAAGGGGACGCAATGACCTCCACGTACGACGCCGTCGTGATCGGCGGTGGGCACAACGGACTGGTGGCCGGGGCGTACCTGTCCCGCGCCGGGCTCCGCACGCTCGTCCTCGAGAGCCGGTACAAGACGGGCGGCGCCGCCACCACCGAGGCGCCCTGGCCCGACGCCCCCGAGTTCAAGGTGACGCGGCTCTCCTACGTGATGAGCCTGCTGCCGCCGACGATCATGCAGGACCTGCAGCTCGAGCGCTTCGGCTACAAGGTGTACCCCATGGGCCCCTACTACCAGGCCTTCCCCGAGGGTGGATCGATCAAGATCTACGCCGACGACGCCAAGAAGAACTACGACTCGATCGCCCAGTGGTCCAAGAAGGACGCCGAGGCCATGCCCAAGTGGGACGCCTGGCTGGGCGGCCTGGCGGACGTGCTCGGGCCGCTCCTGTTGACCGTGCCCCCCAACATCGGCTCCCGCAAGCCCGGCGACCTGGCCGACACCCTCCGCCTGGCCTGGCGCCACCGCGGACTCGACGTCCGGACCATCGCCGACGTCGTGCGTCTGTTCACCATGTCCATCTCCGACCTGCTGGACGACTGGTTCGAGTCCTGGCAGGTCAAGGCGCCGATCGCCGTGAACGGCGTCATCGGCACCTGGGCCGGACCCATGGAGCCGGGGACCGCCTACGTCATGGCCCACCACTCCATCGGCGACATCGGCGACGGCCACCTGGGCAACTGGGGCTTCCCCGAAGGCGGCATGGGCGCCGTGGCCGACGCCATGGAGCGCTCGGCCCGTCACTTCGGCGCCGAGATCCGGGTCAACGCCCGGGTGGCCCGGACCCTGGTGCGCAACGGTCGGGTGACCGGCGTGGTCCTGGAGGACGGCGAGCAGATCGACGCCCCCGTGGTCGTCACCACGCTCCACCCGAAGACGGCCTTCCTCGACCAGCTCGAGGAGCGCGACCTGCCGGACGACTTCGTGACGGACATCAAGCGGTGGAAGACCCGCAGCGGCGTGGTCAAGATCAACCTGGCCCTGTCCGAGCTTCCCAACTTCACCGCCGACCCGTGCGACGGCATGGGCGAGCACCACACCGGCTCGGTCGAGATGGCGCCGTCCATCGAGTACATGGAGGAGGCCTTCCTGGACGCCCGCGCCGGNNTGGGTCCCCGAGTCGTGGTCCGAGGAGCCCCACACCGAGGAGCTCGAGTCCTACGCCGACCGCCTCGTCGACTGCTACGACGAGGTCGCCCCGAACTTCAAGAAGTCCATCATCCACCGCGACGTGGTCGGCCCCTACGAGATGGAGCAGGAGTACGGCCTGATCGGGGGGAACATCTTCCACGGCGAGCTGTCCCTCGAGCAGCTGTTCACCATGCGTCCCGCCCCCGGCTACGCCGACTACCGCACGCCCATCAGGGGCCTCTACAACGGCAGCTCGGCCACCCACGCCGGCGGCGGCGTGTGCGGGATCCCGGGCTGGCAGGCCGTCCGGGCCGCCCTCGCCGACAAGAAGTCGGCGGAGGGTGTGGCGGGCAAGCTGCGCTCGAAGTAGCCGGCGTGGTCGACCCGGCCGTGCGGGCCATGCTCGAGGCCCGGCGCATCGCCGTGGTCGGGGCGAGCGGACGTCCGGGCAGCTTCGGCCACCGCGTGGTGTCCGAGGTCACCCGCAGCCCCTCGGCGCCCGAGGTCCACCTGGTCAACCCCCGCTACGACGAGGTCCTCGGGCGCCCGTGCCTCGACTCGCTCGACGAGATCGACGGCCCGGTCGACCTGGTGCTCATGGGCGTCGGCGACCGCGGTGTCGAGGAGCAGCTGGCGCGTGCCGCGGCCCGGGGTGACCGCTCCGCCGTCGTCTTCGGCAGCCTGTTCGAGCCCGACGACCCGTCGTCGACGGCCATCCGGGAGCGGGTCGCGGCCACGGCCCGCGCCGCCGGGATGGCCCTGTGCGGCGGCGGCTGCATGGGGTTCGTCAACGTGGTGCGCGGCCTGCGGGCCATCGGCTACGTCGAGCGCGACCCGATCCCGGCCGGGCCCGTCGCCCTCGTCACCCACTCGGGCTCGGTCTTCTCGGCCCTGCTGCGGACGAGGCGCCACCTCGGCTACTCCCTCGTCGTGTCGGCCGGCCAGGAGCTCGTGACCGGGGCCCCGGACTACCTCGGGTACGCCCTCGACCTCGAGGGGACCCGGGTGGTCGGGCTCGTCCTCGAGACCCTGCGCGACCCGGTCGGGCTGCGGGCCGCCCTGCACCGGGCCGCCGAGCTCGACGTGACCGTCGTCGCCCTGACGGTCGGCGCCTCGCAGGCCGGGCGGGCCATGGTGGCCGCCCACTCGGGCGCGCTGGCCGGGGCCGACGGCGCGTGGGAGGCCCTGTTCGACGCCTACGGGGTGGTGCGGGTCCATGACCTCGACGAGCTCGGCGACACGCTGGAGCTGTTCGCCGCCGGGCGCCGGGCCGGGCCNNGTGGGCGTTCCCTTCGCCGCTATCGGTGACACCACCCGCGTCGTCCTCGCCGGACTGCTCGACCCCGGCCTGGAGGCCGACAACCCCCTCGACGTCTGGGGCACCGGTGCGGACACCGAGGGGCTGTTCACCGGCTGCCTGACGGCCCTGGCCGACGACGACGCCGTGCGGGCGGTCGCGCTGGCCGTGGACCTGGTGGAGGAGTACGACGGCGACGAGTCCTACCCCGCCGCCGCTTTGGCCGCCGCCGCGTCCACCACCAAGCCGGTGGCCGTTCTGGCCAACCTGGGCAGCGCCATCGACCGGGTGGCGGCCGACCGCCTGCGGGCCGGTGGCGTGCCGGTCCTCGAGGGCACGCGGGCCGGGCTCTCGGCCCTGCGGCACCTGCTCGAGCGGTCGTCCGGACCGGTGCTGCCGCTGACGGCAACACCGGCCGACTCCGGACGGCGAACGCGGTGGGTGGAGCGCCTGGCCCGGGGCCCGCTCGACGGGGCCGAGGGATTCTCCCTCCTGGCCGACTACGGCATCCCGGTGCCCAGCACGGTGGCCGTGACCGACGAGGACGGGGCCGTCGGGGCGGCGCGGTCGATCGGGTTCCCCGTCGCGCTCAAGACGGACGAGCCCGGTATCGCCCACAAGTCCGACGTCGGCGGGGTGGCGCTGGGACTGGTCGACGCCCGGGCGGTCGCCGCCGCGTACCGCGCCATGGCCGATCGGCTCGGGCCGCGCGCCGTCGTGTCCCAGCAGGCGGGTGACGGCGT
>PMFY01000370.1 GCA_003157945.1 Acidimicrobiaceae bacterium
GAAGAACTCGTCGGCGCCGTAGAAGTCGCTGCGCAGCCACATGGCCGGGGCGTAGCTGACGTCCATCATCCCGAGGATCGCCGGGTCCTCGTACTCGAAGATGGCGGCACACGGCTCGAAGTAGTGGTCCCGCCGGCGCACGGCGGCCTGGACGGAGACGATGTCCTGGTCGAACATCCAGAGCGCCACCGCGTACTTGTGGATCATGTCGTCGAAGAGGTGGCCGCCCGGGCTGGTGGCGGTCATCCGCCACACGTACCCCTCGACCTCGAGGCCCGACTGGAACGCCGAGTCCGTCTGCCCCACCACCGTGCGCAGGCGGAGCTGGGAGGGCTTGCCGATGGCCCCGTCCGCCACCAGCTGCTTGGCCAGCTCGAGGGGCGGGTAGTGCCGGAAGCACTCGCTGACCCGCAGGACGACCCCGGCCTCGTCGGCGGCGGCCGCCATGACCCGTGCCTCGGCGACGGTGTTGGCCAGCGGCTTCTGGCAGGACACGTGCTTGCCGGCCGCGATGGCGGCCAGGACGTGGTCGTGATGGAGGAAGGTCGGGGTGAGGATCTCCACCGCGTCGACCTCCGGGTCGGCCAGCAGGGCCTCGAGCTCGGTGTAGGCCCGGTCGGCCCCCCAGGCGCGGGCGGCCTCGGCGGCCCGGTCCTCCTTCGGGTCGCACACGGCGACGACGTCGCAGCGCGGGTCCTCGAGGTACCCGGCGACGTTGAGGGAGGCGATGTTGCCCGCCCCCACGATGCCGATGCGGGGGTGCGGGATGAGGTTCTGCTCCGTGGGCATGGCGGTCACGCTACCGCCGCGGGACCTCGGTCTGCCGGGGGCGACGCGGCCGGCGGTCCGCAACGGCGGAGCCGACCGCCGTCACCCGTCCGTGCCGGCGTCGGCGTCCGACAGGACGTCGCCGAGGCTCCGCTTCAGCTCGTCCTTGACCACCTTGCCGGTGGCGTTGCGGGGGAGCGCGTCGACGAAGTACCACCGGCGGGGCACCTTCGACCGGGACAGGTGCTCGAGGGTGTGGTCACGGAGGGCGTCGCCGTCGGCCTGGTGGCCGGGCCGCAGCACGACGCAGGCCACCACGTCCTCCCCCAGCACCGGGTGGGGGACGCCGAGCACGGCCACCTCGTGGACCGCCGGGTGGAGGGCCACCGCGTGCTCGACGTCCGCGGGGTGGATGTTGTTGCCGCCCCGGATGATGACGTCCTTGCTCCGGCCCACGATGTAGAGGTAGCCGTCCTCGTCGATCCGACCGAGGTCGCCGGTCAGGAGCCACCCGTCGACCCAGGTGCGGGCCGTCGCCTCGGGGTCGCCGTAGTACTCGCGCGGCCGCCCCGGGATCCGCATGCGGACCTCGCCGACCTCGCCGGCCGGTACCGGCGCGCCGTCGGCGCCCACGCAGACGATCTCGGCGGGGGGCAGCGGCTTGCCCACCGATCCGGGCCGGCGGACGGCCTCGCCCGGCGGCATCATGCAGTAGACGGATCCGGCCTCGGTCATGCCGTAGTTGTTGGAGACCAGGGCGTCGGGCAGCTTGGCCTGGAGCTGCTCCAGGACGGTGGGGGAGAGGGGAGCGCTCCCGACGGTGCACAGCTGCACGGAGCTGAGGTCCGCGTCGGCGAACCGCGGGTGCTCCAGCAGCAGGGTGGCCATGGCGGGCACCAGGAACACCGACCCCGGGCGCTCCCGCTCGACGGTGTCGAGCCAGGTGCCGGCGTCGAAGGCGGCGAGGTAGATGCCGCGCAGGCCCAGCTTCATCGGGGTCAGGACGAAGGCGATGCCGGCGAACGTGTAGGGGGGACTGGCGTGCAGCCAGGACCCGCCGCTCCACGTGGGCGTGCGGAAGGGCACCAGCGACGAGTTGTCGTGGCGTACCGCCACCGCCTTGGGGTGGCCGGTGGTGCCGGAGGTGTAGAGGATGTCGGCCAGCTCCCCCCGGTCGCGCGGGACCTGGAAGTAGGTGTCGTCGGGGTGCAGTACGTCCGACCACGCGGTGACCCCGGCCACCGTCGGACCCCCACCGCCGCCGGCGCCGACCTCGGGGACGTCGACCACCCGTGCGGGCCCGGCCGGGTCGTGGCGGTCGAGGAGTGAGTGCTCGACGAACGCCACCGCGGTCCCCGAGTGCGCCATCATCCGGGTCACCTCGGGACGGGCGAGCTGCGGGTTGCAGGGGACGGCGACCGCCCCCGCCCGGTGGACCGCGGCGTAGACCGACATCCACCGGAGCGCATTCGACGCCTGGAGGTGGATGGCCACCCGGTCGCCGGGCGCCACGCCGGCCTCCACCAGGCCGCGGGCGAGCCGGGTGGCCGTGGTGTCCCACTCGGCGAACGTCATCGATCCGTGGTCGACCACGGTGTACGCGGTCTCGTCGCCGAAGGCCTCGGCCATGGCGTGGAGCTGTTCGGAGGGGAGGAGGGCCATGGTCAGTGTCGGCTCCTTCCGCACGTCGGACGTGCACATCGGCTGTTCATTGGACGGACAGGGCGTGTTCGGCCTCGGCCTCGGGGTCCTCCCACGGCGGACCGTCGACCTCGACCACGACCTCCTCCAGTCCACCGGTGAACCGGAACGGGGCGGTGTAGCGGCGGGTCACCGGGAGGCCGTCGCTGTAGCCGCAGGTGAGTCCGGCCCCCGTCAACGAGAACCGCGTGAGGGTGAAGCGGGGGATGTCGACCCGGGCGGTCTCCACGCCGTCCACCAGCAGGTGGCCGACCCCCCGGTGCTCGCCCGTCCGTTCGAAGTGGAACTCCACCTCGTGGCGCCCGGGGGTCAGGGGCTCGGGACTCTCGACGAGGTGCTCCTCGAGGGCCACGAAGTTGTGCGCGTAGGCGAGCCGGCCTCCGGTCACGTACAGGCTCCACCCGCCGAGCCCGGAACCCTGGGCCAGGATCACGCCCTCGACCGGTGCTCCCCCGGGGCCGAGCCCGGGCACGTCCACCGTGGCCCGGATCCGGTGCTCGCGGTTGCGCACGTTGACGGCGACCGGCTCGGGCACCACGGCGGCGTCGCGGCCGTAGCGGTACCGCTGACGCGGTGGGACGGCAACCGGCCGGCCGAAGACCAGGTCCGAGAAGGGACGGTTGTCGAGCGGCAGGACCCCGTACCTCCGGGCCTCCTCCCACCACCGGTCGATCAGCGCCTGCAGCCGCGCGGGCTCCCGGTCGGCCAGGTCGTGGCACTCCGACGGGTCGACGGCCACGTGGTACAGCTCCCACCCGTCCTCCTCGAAGCCGACCGAGGTGTCCTGGATCGGGTGGTAGGTCACGGCCTTCCAGCCGTCCTCGTAGAGGGCACGGCACCCGAAGATCTCGTAGTACTGCACGAGGTGGTGGTCGGGGGCCGCCGCGTCGGTGAGGCTGTCGGCGAACGAGACCCCGTGGACCGGGGTCTGCGGCACGCCACCCAGGTCGGTGGGCGCCTCGACCCCGAGGACCTCGAGCAGGGTGGGCAGCACGTCGATGGCATGGACGTACTGGCGGCGCAGGGCCCCGGCCCCGTCCGTGCCGGCCGGCCAGTGGACGATCATCGGGTCGGCCACGCCCCCTTCGTGCACCTCGCGCTTCCAGCGCCGGAACGGGGTGTTGCCGGCCACGGTCCAGCCCCACGGATAGTTGTTGTGGCAGAGCGGCCCGCCGATCTCGTCGATCCGGGCCACACCCTCCTCGACCGAGCGCGGCGCCATGTTCCAGGCCCGGAGGTCGTTGACCGACCCGGTGGGTCCGCCCTCGGAGCTCGCCCCGTTGTCGGACAGCACGACCAGGACGGTGTTGTCGAGGTCGCCGGAGCGCTCGAGGAACTCGACGAGGCGACCCAGCTCGTGGTCGGTGTGCGAGAGGAAGCCGGCGAACGCCTCCATGTACCGGGCGTACAGGCGCTGCTCGTCGGGGGAGAGGGTGTCCCAGGCCGGTACCCAGTCGGGCCGGGGGGAGAGCTCGCACCCGTCGGGGAGGATCCCCCGCTCCCGTTGCCGTTCGAACGTGGCTCGACGCCACTCGTCCCAGCCGGCGTCGAAGCGGCCCCGGTAGCGCTCGATCCACGGGGCCGGGGCCTGGTGGGGCGAGTGGCAGGCCCCGGGGCAGAAGTAGAGGAAGAACGGCTTGTCCACGTCGACCGCCCGCAGGTCCCCGATCCACTCGATGGCGTGGTCCACCAGGTCCTCGGTGAGGTGGTAGCCCTCCTCGGGCGAGGCCGGAGGCGACACCTGGTGGTTGTCCGACACCAGGGCCGGCACGAACTGGTGGGTCTCCCCCTGCAGGAACCCGTAGAAGCGCTCGAAGCCCCGGCCGAGGGGCCAGCTGCGGCGCGAGGCGGCCAGGTGGCTGTCGTTCTCGGGGGTGAGGTGCCACTTGCCCAGGGCGAAGGTGGCCCAGCCGCGCTCCTCCAGCATCTCCGACAGGAACCCGTTGGCCCGGGCGATGGTGGCGTCGTACCCGGGGAAGCCGGTGGCGAGCTCAGCCACCCGGCCCATGCCGTTGCTGTGGTGGTTGCGGCCGGTCAGCAGGCAGGCCCGCGTCGGCGAGCACAGGGCCGTGGTGTGGAAGTTGGTGTACTGCAGTCCGGACTGCGCCAGCCGGTCGATGACCGGGGTCTCGAGGTCCGAACCGAAGCAGCCGAGCTGGGCGAAGCCGACGTCGTCGAGCACCACCAGGACGACGTTCGGCGCGCCGGGTCGCGGTCGCCGCGGGGGCGGCCACCACGGCGTCGACCCGTGGAAGTCGTCGGCGATGACCCCCTGGAACTCCCCCGGCTCCACCGGACTACCGGTGGGGTGGGGTCGGCGGCGCGGACGGGGCTCGGGCAGGCATCGCCCCGCAATCTATGCCAGCGGCGACGGTCGGTACCGGACGACCGCGTCTCCACCGGTCCGGCCGGCGGGCCGGCGGTAGCATGACCGCGTCCTGACGGCCGACCCGCCGGTCCCGCCCGACCGCTACCGCCGACCGCTACCGCCGACCGCTATTGGAGGTCCCCGCCGATGACCCGTTCCGTGGAGAGTGCCCCGGGGACCGACGCCGTGTCGGACGCCCCGCTCGAAGGCCGGGTCCGGGCGCGGCTGGCCGCGTCGGGCCTCCGGCTGCACGGTCCCCACCCACCCCACGACCCGCTGGACGCCGTCGTGGTCCACGCCGGTGTCGCCCGGACGTCGGGGCAATTGCCCCGGATCGACGGCGAGCTCATCTGCATCGGGACCCTGGGCGACTCGGTCGACGTGGAGGAGGGGGCCCGGGCTGCCGCGGTGTGCGCACTCAACGCCCTGGCGGTCCTCGAGGTCGCGCTCGGTTCCCTCGACCGGGTCGAGCGCGTCCTGACCGTCACCGGGTACGTGGCCTCGACCGCCGACTTCCACGGTCAGCCCGCCGTGATCGACGGGGCCAGCGAGGTGCTCGTCCAGGCCTTCGGTGAGGCCGGGCGCCACACCCGGTCGGCCATCGGGGTCGCGTCGCTCCCACGCGGTGGGGCCGTCGAGATCGAGGTCACCGTGGCGGTGGCCGGATGACGGGGCACGGGGGCCCGGACGCGGACCTGGCCGGGGTGCTGGCCGGACTCGGGGCCGCCACGCTCGGTGAGTGCGGGGCGCGGCCGATGCCGCCGCGGATCCGTCCGGTGTGGCCCGGCGCCGTCGTAGCCGCACCCGCCTACCCGGTGCGCTGTACACCGGGTGACAACCTGGCCGTGCACGTGGCGGTCAGCCGCGCACCGGCCGGTGCGGTGCTGGTCGTCGACGTGGGCGACGTGAGCGACCGAGGCTACTGGGGTGAGGTGCTGACCACCGGGGCACGCGCCCGCGGTCTCGGCGGCCTGGTCATCGACGGGGGCGTGCGCGACGTGGCGGCCCTGGAGGCGCTCGGGTTCCCGGTGTTCGCCCGGACGGTGGCCCTGCGCGGGGCCGCCAAGGTCGCCCGGGGCTCGATCGGGGTCCCCGTGGAGGTGGCCGGGGTCACCGTGGAGCCGGGCGACTGGGTGGTGGGCGACGTCGACGGCGTGGTGGTCGTCCCGGGCGGGCGGCTGGCCGATGTGGCCGAGGCCGGACGGGCCCGGGCCGCGGCCGAGGACGGCTACTTCGACGCGTTGCGGGCCGGCGGCACCACCGTCGAGCTCCTCGGCCTCGACGCGTCACTCATCGAGGACGGCGGCACCACCGGCTGAGCACCGGGCCCGGGTGCCCGACGGGCGCCACGGGTCAGTTGTTGGTGTAGTCGATCGAACCCGCGCCCTTGACGCCGATGGCGAAGCAGAAGCAGTGGATCGGCGCGTGGTCGGTGACCGGGCGCAGGCTGTGGACCACATCCGGTGGGATGTAGACGAGGTCGCCCTGGGCGATGGTCCGGTCCTCGTCGCCGATGGTCATGATCCCCCGGCCCCGGAGCACGTAATAGAACTCGTGGGTCGGATGGGAGTGCGGGTTGACGTACCCGCCCCCAGCGACCTCGAACTCGTTGACCAGTTCCAGGAACCCGCCGTCGGTGAGCTCCCGCATCTCCTGGGACTGCACCATCCACCACACCGGCACCGTGCCCGCGTGCTCGACGATCGGCTCGACGTCCTCGATGTTCCGTACGTCCATCAGACTGTGCCCTCCTCTGTAGGCGGTCGCCACCCGGATCCGGTCCGGTGCGCGATGGTAGCGTCGCCCGGGATCCCGTTCCTCGGAGGTGCACGGCATGGATGCAGGCGTCCGGACGATCCGTCCGCTCCCACTGGACGCCACGGCGTGGTCGCCCTTCGGCTGGCTGCCCGTGGCGGACACCGACCCGTCCGACGGCACGCACCGGTTGGCCTTCGACTGGGACGACGTGCACGTCAACCGGATCGGGCACCGCCGTGACGAGGTGCCCGCGGTGGACGGGGGCCTCGTGTGCCGGATGCTGTACCGCCACGCCACCCACACCCAGGTGCTCATGCCCCTCGACGCGACGGCGGTGGTGGCGGTGGCCCCGGCCGACCTGGCCATGGACTCGGTGTCCGACCTCGACGCCGTCACCGCCTTCGTGTTGCGGCCGCTGCAGTCCGTCGTCCTGCACCGCGGGACCTGGCACTGGGGTCCGTTCCCCGTGACCGCGGCCTCCGTCGAGCTGTTCAACGTGCAGGGCCTCCGGTACGCGGAGGACAACCAACGTGCCGATCTGGCGGGCTCCGGCCTCGTCGTGGAGGTCGCGACGGGCTGACCCGGCGGCCCCTCCGGAGGGCGGTGTTGACGCGTGTCCCGCCATGGGCCACCGGATGTCGCTAGAGTCCCCCAGGTCAGTAGTTTCCATCGACCGGTGGCGCGTTCGGGGAGCTGGGCCTCACGCCCGGAGCGACCGGTCAGACACAAGGAAGTGTGTTGATGGGGAGACGTCGGGGGAATTGGTTGGTACCGGTCGCCGCAGCACTGGGCGTCGGGCTGTTGGCCGCGGGGTGCTCATCGAGTACGACCGCGGCGACGACCACGACAACGGGTGCGTCGTCGAGTACGACGGCGGCGTCCGGGGGAGGTTCGGGCGCGCCCGGCGTGACCGCCACGTCGATCACCGTCGGCGTGATCTCGAGCCGGTCCGGCGTGCTGGCCGGCTACTTCGGGCAGTTCGCCCCGGGGATGACGGCCTACTTCGACGCCCTGAACGCCAAGGGCGGGGTCGGCGGACGGAAGATCAACCTGGCCTACAACCTGGACGACGGTGGCTCGCCCAGCCAGTTCACCCAGCTGACCCACACCCTGATCGACCAGGACCACGTGTTCGCGGTCGGAGCGGCGTCACCGTTCTTCACGCCCGGCTACTTCGCCCAGTCGAAGACGCCGACCTACGGGTACAACGTGACGGGGAACTGGTCGCCCTATCCGAACCTCTTCGCCAACGGGGGGTCGGTGCAGGACTACTCGAGTGCCACGCCCACCTACGCCTACTTCGTCAAGGCCACCCACTCGAGCAAGCTGGCCCTCATCAGCTACGGACCGGGGATCCCGTCGTCCTACGACGCCTGTCACACGGCCGCCACCGACCTCCAGGCCGCCGGCGTCAATGTCAGCTTCGTCGATGTCGGGGCGCAGCTCGGCGGGAGCTTCACCTCGGACGTCCAGCGCCTGCAGCAGTCGGGCTCGGACGCGCTCATCAGCTGCATGCAGGCCTCGGACAACGTCACGCTGTCCCGCGACATCCAGCAGTACGGCCTGTCGGTCAAGCAGCTCTGGCTCAACGGCTACGACCAGAAGCTGCTGAACCAGTACTCCAGCGTCATGCAGGGCGTGTACATGAGCAACGCCGGCAACGTGCCCTTCGGCGCCGCCGCCTACGCCTCGGTCTACCCGGGGATGGCGGCCTACACGGCGGCCATGAACAAGTACGAGGCCCAGTACACGCAAAACAACGTGGCGCTCGCCGGGTGGCAGTCGGCCGCCCTGTTGGTCGAGGGGATCCGGGCCGCCGGCAGCTCCATCACCCAGGCCTCGGTGATCGCGGCCACCAACAAGATCACCGCCGACACGGCCGGGCAGACCCAGGCGCCGACCAACTGGACCGTCGCCCACGTCAAGGCCGTCCCCCCGGCGTGCACCGCCTTCGTCCAGGTCAAGGGATCGACCTTCGTCTCGGTGTTCGCGCCGGGCAAGCAGGTGTTCATCTGCCTCGGGACCAACGCCAAGAACCCGGTGCCGGTGACGCCGCCGGCCGGCACGCCGGGGGCGTGAGCCGGACGGACGTCGGTCAGGACTGAGGGGCGACCGGACGGTGGAGCACTTCCTGGGGTTCGCCATCCCCGGCATCCCCTTCGGGTGCACCTACGCGCTGGTCGCCGTCGGCCTCGTCCTCACCTATCAGGCGACGGGCGTCCTCAACTTCGCCTACGGGGCCCAGGCGTACCTGTCGGCGTTCGTGTTCACCTACCTCGTCCAGAACGAGCATCTCCCGGTGGGCCTGGCCTTCGTGATCGCCGTGGTCGTCCTGGCCCCGGCCGTCGGTCTGATCTTCGACCGCTTCCTGTTCCGGAAGATCGCCCCGGCCAACGTGATCGCCAAGCTGGTCACCGGGATCAGCATGCTCATCGGGATCCCGGCCGTCCTGTCGATCCTCTTCACCAACAGCAACCAGTACAACCCACCGAGCATCCTCTTCAATCCCGACGTCGTGTACTTCCGGTTCGCCGGGACCCCGATCAACGGGATCTCGGTGACCTCCGTGTTGGCCACCGCGGTCACCCTGGTCGCCCTGGTGGTGCTCATCCGCTGGACCAGCCTCGGCCTGAAGATGCGCGGGGCGGTGGAGAGCCGGCGCCTGATCGAGCTCGACGGGGTCAACGGTGGAAGGGTGGTGGCCTCGGCCTGGGCCGTGTCGGGACTGATCGCCGGCCTGGCGGGTGTCCTGCTGGCCCCCGCCTACGGCCAGCTGCAGTTCAGCGACTACGCCGACCTGATGGTGGCGGCCTTCGCCGCCGCCGCCTGGGCCGTCCTCCGCTCCCTGCCCATCGCCGTCCTCGTGGGGGTCCTGATGGGGGTGACGGTGAACATCCTGCAGGGCTACCTCCCGGCGGGCAGCATCTGGTCCTCGGCGGTCCTGACGTCACTGCCCTTCATCGTGCTGGTCGGGGCGCTGGTCCTGGTGCCCGGCATGCGGACCCTGGGAGGGGCGAAGGACCCACTGGCGGCCGTCGACCCACCCACCCCACCGACCACCGCTGCCCTGCGCGCCCCCGAGTTCGACCGGGTGATCAAGATCCT
>PMFY01000165.1 GCA_003157945.1 Acidimicrobiaceae bacterium
TCGAGCGACGACCGGAACATGGCCGCCACACCCGAGTACGGGGTGTCGCGGGGCATGCCTTCGCCGTAGACGTTGTGGTAGCGGAGGGCGGTGACCGAGCCCCCGGTCGCCAGCGACCAGGCCAGTGCGTAGTTCTCCTGGGCCAGCTTGCTCGCCGCGTACAGGCTGCGAGGCCGGAGCGGCGCGTCCTCGTCCACCAGCGCCCACGACAGGACGGATCCGTCGACCGGGCACCGGCAGTCGAACGTGCCCGCCTCGAGGTCGGTCGGGACCCGCGGGACCGGCGTCACGGTCCCGTGCTCCGGGCAGGTGTAGCGGCCGTCGCCGTAGACGACCATGGACGATGCCAGGACGAGCCGCCGGCACCCGGTGGCCTGCATGGCGGCCAGGAGGACGGCCGTGCCGAAGTCGTTGTGACTGGCGAACGCCGGGGCGTCGGCCGCATCGATGCCGGCTCCGACCACGGCGGCCTGATGGCATACGACGTCGGCACCGGTCACCCACGGTGCCATCGCCACGGTGTCCCGGACGTCGACCCGGTGGACCCCCTCGGGCGTCCGCGCCGACTCGCCGTGCGCCGAGGGGAGGAGCAGGTCGACCTGTACGACGTCGTGGCCCTGTACCTCCAGGCTCCGGGTGACATGACGGCCGATGAAGCCGGAGGCACCGGTGACGAGCACCCTCATCGGAGACCGGCGTGGCGGACGGCGGGCGCGGGCATACCGGCGATAGTACGCAGCCGTCGGACGCAGTCGTTCGGCCCGTCCCGCGGGTGGGGACGATCGACGGACGGATCTGCGAGCATGGGCCGGTGGACGAGCCGCAGAACCGCCCCACCGGAGGGACCGACTGGTCGGACAGGGAGGCCCACGACACCGCGGCGTCGGCTGCCGACGCCCTGGCCGCCATCACCCAGGTGGCGCACCACGACGTCGCCGTGGTGCTCGGCACGGGACTGGCGGCTGCGGCCGATGCGCTCGGACCGCCGTCGTCACGGCACCCGCTCGACACGCTGCCGGGGCTCCCCCGGTCGTTCGTCAGCCACCAGACCTCCGAATTCCGCTCCCTGGACCTCGGCGGACGGCGGATCCTGGTCTTCCTCGGACGTCTGCACCTCTACGAGGGCTACTCGCCCGCGCAGGTCGTCCACCCCGTCCGCATCGCCGCGGCCGCCGGATGCTCCACGGTGATCCTGACCAACGCCTCGGGCTCGCTGCGCTCCGACGTGCCCACCGGCGCCCTCGCCCTCATCGCCGACCACCTCAACCTGACCGGTCGCTCGCCACTCTCCGCGGATCCGTCCGGGCCCCGTCTGCCCACCCCGTTCGTGGACCTCGTCGACGCCTGGTCGCCCCGGCTCCGCCGTGTCGCCCACGCCGTCGACCCCACCCTGGCCGAGTGCGTCTACGCCCAGATCGGCGGACCGCACTTCGAGACCCCCGCCGAGATCCGCATGCTCCGGACCCTCGGAGCGGACCTCGTCGGCATGTCGAGCGTGCTGGAGGCGATCGCCGCCCGCCAGGTGGGGGCCGAGGTCCTCGGGGTGTCGCTGGTCACCAACCTGGCCGCCGGCATGGCGGACGAGGCGATCTCGCCCGGCGACATCATCGGCGTGGGTGTGGACCGGGCCGCCGAGGTCGGCCGACTGATCGGCGAGATCATCCTGACGCTGTAGGCGGGAACCGGTGGTAGGAACGGGATCGGGTGACCCCCTCGTACGATCGGACCATGAGCCGGGCACCCTCCTCCGTCCCCCCGGCGTCGTGGCCCGGCCGTCCGGCCATCACCCGGCCCGTCGATCCCCGGGGGACGTCCCGCACTACGGGGGACGCGGTCGCCGTGCCGGCCGCCTCGACCGCGTTCCCTGCCGTTCCCCCCTGGCGACTCCCGTCGGCGGGTCACGACGGTCCCCCCGGATGACCCGGCGTCGATGGGCCCCGGTCGGCCTCGTCCTGCTCGTCGCCGTGACCCTGGTCGCCTGCTCCGATGGCGCCGCCACCGGCGGCGGACCTGCGTCCACCACGCTGCCCCGGGCCGCCGAACCGGCGTTCTCTCCCGCCCCGGCGTCCACCCCGACGGGGACCGTCGTGGCCGCCGGCCCGTCGGCCCAGGGTGTGGCGGTGGATCCGACCACCGGGATCGTGGCCGTCGGGCAGGTGGGGGGCGCCGACCTCTACGCCGAATCCGGGCGCCACCTGGCGGTCGTCCCCCTCCCGTCCGCCCCCCGCCACATCGCGCTGGCGGCGCCCGGTGGGCCCTTCCTCGTCCCCGCCGAAGCGTCCTCGGCGGTGGCCTTCGTCGACGAACCCGGCGGGTCGGTCGCCGCGACCGTCGCCACCGGCCGCATGCCTCACGATCTCGTCGACGTGGACGGGACGGTCTTCGTCGGCAACGAGCACGACAGCACGATGACCGTGATCCGACAGCAGCGGGTGATCGCAACGGTTCCGGTCGCCGAGCAACCCGGCGGCCTCACCGTCGTAGGGCCCGACGTCGCCGTGGTGTCGGTGCGCGCCCGTCGACTCCAGCTCTTCGACGCCACCTCGCTCCGCCTCGTCGCGTCCGTGCCGATCCAGGGTGGTCCCTCCCATGTCGCCGCCTACGGCTCGGAGCTCTACGTCGTCGACACCGGGGGCACCCACCTCCGGGTCTTCGACACCGCCCCCCGGCTCCACCTGGTCGGAAGTGTGTCCGTCCCGAGGAGCCCGCTGGGCGTGGCGGTCGACCCGGTGCGGGCCCGCCTGTGGATCACCTGCACGGCAACGAACCGTCTGGTGGAGCTCTCGCTCGCCCGGCCGCTCCCACGGATCATCGGCCAGTGGCCCACCGTGCGCCAGCCGGACACCGTCGCGGTCGACCCCCGGACCGACACCGTCTTCGTGGTCGGCGTGTACCCGGGCTCGCTCCAGATCCTCCACGACCCGGGCGGCTGACCACCCCGGCCTGAACGGGCGCACGGCGGCGACGTCGACGCGCCCGCGGGGCCCCGGGCTGGATGCACGACGCACTCCAGACGTCTTCTCGAAGGGCACGCAGGAGACCGCTGCCTCTTGCCGTTCCGAGAAGCACCCATAGAGCAGTTCGGAGGGGTGGACGCGCGGACGTTGCCCGTCGGCCGGTGGCGGCGGGTGCGCCACGGAGTCGACGCGGGCGCGCCCGGAGTGCCGCCGATCCGCCGCAGCAGGCACGGTCGTAGGCGCCGAACGGCACGTAACCACACGTACGTTTCCCTCCCTTTTCATCCAAATCGTGACCGGTGACGAAGACCTGGTACCCCCTAAGAGAATCTGGAGATTTAGTCATGACACTGTCCAATCGAAGGCTGGCAGTACTCGGTGCCGCCGTCGCCGTCGCCGCTGCCGGAGCGGCATTCGTCGGCCCGACGGTGTCCGGTGCGTCCACCACCCCAGACACCGTGACGGCGATTCCTGCGCTCACCGGCGTGGGCACCACGCTGACCCTCGATGCCGGCACCGCCGCCGCGCTGACCGGCCTCGGCGTCAAGGTGGCGCCCGAGGGCTCCGCCACGGCGTCCGGATCCGCGATCACCTTTCCGATCACGTCGGGGTACGTGGAGATCCATAGCAACAAGCACCATCATCCCGGCTACATCGAAGGCTCGATCGAGCACTTCGGGTCCGGACTGACGCTCACCGCCGGCTCCACGGTCGTGACCCTCTCCGACTTCGTGGTCGACCCCGGTGACTCCTACCTGTACGGCACCGTCAACGGAGTCCCGGACAAGTCACCGCTCCTGCAGCTCGACGGTCGAGCGGTCAAGGTGAGCAAGGACGGTTCCGGCGACGTGGTGCTGAACGGCACCGTGGCGAATCTCACCAGCAGCGCCGCAGCCGCGCTGGACACGTCGTTCGGCACCCAGGCGATCAAGGGCGGCACCCCTCTCGGCACGGTGCACCTCGTCGCCAAGGGCGTGGCCAACACCTACACCGGCAAGGTCGCCGAGATCCCCAGGGTCACCGGGACCACGACGTTGGATCTCAACTCGGCCACCGCAGCGGCACTCACGAGCCTGGGCGTCACGCCCGGGGTGACCGGAACGGCGACGGTCAGCGGGGGCGCCGTCTCGTTCCCGATCACCGGGGGCGATGCCGTCATCCACGCCAACAAGCACTACGCACCCGGCTACGTGGACGGAGTCATCCTCCATCAGGGCAGCGGTCTGACCCTGACGAAGGGCGCAACCACCGTGACGCTCAGCAACTTCACCATCGATCCCGGCCACTCGATCCTCTACGGTGATGTCGACGGGACCGTCGGTGCCGCGAACGTTCCCCTGCTGCAGCTCGACGGTCGTCCGCTGGTGATCTCCACGAGTGGAGGACAGGTCCACCTCGACGGCACGATCGCCAATCTCACGCCCACGGCTGCATCGGCCCTCAACAAGGCCTTCGGCGTCACGGCGTTCCAGCCCGGGATGCCCCTCGGCACCGCGCACATCGCGGCGTCCGCCGCCTAGGGAACGGCATCCGGAACCTGCCGGCCGGACGCCTGAGGCGTCCGGCCGGCACGACCGCGTCGGGGGCGACGAACTCCGGCAACGCGTTCGCCACGCCCGCTCCTCATCGCTCCCGGACCTCCGCGAGGACGATGTCCCGGTCCGACCCGGCCACGGTGGCGTCGATTCCGATCCTCGGGCGCTCACCGACGACGGGTCGCCGGAAGACTGTGAGCTCGAACCGGTCGTTGTGCAGCACCGAGGTGGACTCGGACCCCGACCCGAACTCGAAGCCGTCGACCGACACCGGGCCCTGCGTCCAGCCGCCCCCGTGGATGCGGACGTTGCTCGGCGCCACGAGCCAGCCGCCGTCAGACGGGAACATGCTCAGCGCCTCGCCCTGACCGGTGAGGGCGAACGCCGCCAACATCAGGACGAGCACGGAATCAGCGAGCCCGTCGTAGATCCAGCGGGCCCCGAGCACCGAGTGCTCCGCCGTCGTGATGAGCGCATCCCCTGCGCCGGCCAGTGGCTCGTCGCGGTAGGTGAGCGGGAAGATGAAGGCGCTGATCGACCGGGCCGACGCCGAGATGTACCGGGATAAAGCAGCATCAAAGGCTAACAAAAGCAATCGAGAGCGCTAGCTCCTTTGCCGCTTGAAAGTACTGGGGCAGCTTGGATTTAACCGCCTGGGGGAGTGCCCCAATTCGCGCTCCGCGCAGACGGTTAGCTGTCGCCATTTTGGGAACTCTTCCCCTCCTGTGCCATTCCCGGAACCCTCCCATCTTCTTTCTTTATCTCTCCTATTGAGTTCCGTCCCCTCACGCGGGAAGGTAAAGGGGAG
>PMFY01000326.1 GCA_003157945.1 Acidimicrobiaceae bacterium
TCACTCCTGGCGGGATGATCCTGGTCGTCCTGCTCGGAGTGGCGACCTCGGCGTGTTCTTCGGGGCCGTCCGCCGCGGCGGCAGCCCTGTGCGGCACCGTGGTGGCGTCACCGGCACCGAACGTCCTGATCGCCGTCAGCGATCAGACGATCGAGGCCGGAGAACGGTCGGGTTACCCGGACCTCGATCGGGACGCCACGAATTGGTGGAATGCCATCGCTGACCACCGCGTGGCTGCGGGCCTGACCGCTCAACGTCAGATCGTGACCGACTGCGATGCGCTCCGGATCCCACTCGGGACCGCCACCGCACCTTGACGACCGGTCACTGACGACCGGTCCCCGACGACCGGTCCGGAGGAAAAGCGCTCCGTCGCCCCGCGGTGTGTCGAGGGGGGAGTCGGCGATGCCGCGTGCAGGTCGGTCGCCGCGCTTCCGATGCCCTGGCGCGGTCTGATCACAAGTGGTCGCGTAGAAGAACGGGTCATCACTCACGGGAAAGGTCTGTGGACAGTGATCTGCGGGCCTTCTGGTGGGAGATAGTAGTAAGCGTTCACGTACTAGAGTGCGGTGGATGGAACTCGAGCGACTCGGGGAGACCGCCGCCGGTGTCCGCCAGGGGACGATGCGGCTCGCCCGGCGCCTCCGGGCCGAGCGCGCCACTGAGGGCCTGAGCCTCAACAAGCTGAGCGTGCTCAGTCACCTGCACCGGCACGGCCCGACCACGGCGGGCGCACTGGCCGCCGCGGCGCACCAACGCCCGCAGTCGCTCACCCGGGTGTTCGCGGAGCTCGAGCGGGACGGGCTGATCACGCGGCGTCGTGACGCGAGCGACCGGCGGCAGCAGGTGGTCGCCCTCACCACCTCGGGGCGCGCCGCCCTCGTCGCGGACATGGCCGAGCGCGATGCCTGGCTCGCCCGCGCGCTGGCCGGGCTCACCGAGACCGAACGGGAGGTGTTGCGCCTGGCTGGTCAGCTCATGGACGGCCTCGCCGACGCGCAGCCCGACGTGACCGTCGCCGACGGGGACTAGCTCCACGTGCGTCCTTCCGACCGCCCTTCCTCGCCGACGGACGCACCCGCGGACGACGGTCACCACGCCGGCGACCGTTCGGATCCCGCTGACGGCGGCGTGGGTCGGGACGATGACGGTGCTCGCCGGGTCGGGGGGACCGGGACCCGGGGACGCCGGCTGCTGGTGTGGAGATCCCCGTCCGATCAGCCGCGCTGGGCCCGGCCGACCCTGCTGGTCCTCGCCGTCGTGGCCGGGGTCGCCAACGGCTGGCGGATGGGCTCGAGCATCGAGATCTACTACGCCGCCGCCGTCCGCAGCATGTCCGCGAGCTGGCACGACTTCGCCTACGGGGCCTTCGATCCGGCGGGGACCATCTCGGTCGACAAGCTGCCGGGGGCGCTGTGGGTCCAGGCACTGTCCGTGCGGCTCTTCGGCTTCCACACGTGGGCCCTCGCACTTCCGCAGGTNNCGCTGCTGGTCCTCCTGCTGGTCCTGGCGGCGGACGCCCTGGTGGGGTCGCTGGTGACGGGGAGTGGGCGGGGGGTGCTCCTCGCCGGACTGTGGGTGGGGCTGGCCTTCCAGGCGAAGATGCTCGAGGCGTGGCTGGTCGTCCCCGCCCTGGCCGTCACCTACGTCGTCGCCGCCGGGGTGACGCTGCGGACGCGGGTGCTCCGGCTGTCGGCCATGGTGGCGGTCGTCGCCGTCGTCTCGTTGAGTTGGATGACGTTCGTGTCGCTCACCCCCGCCTCCCACCGCCCCTACGTGGACGGGAGTCAGCGCAACTCGGTCTTCGAGCAGGTGTTCGACTACAACGGACTGGGGCGGGTGGGCCAGCCGTCGCCGAATGCCGAACTCGGCCGCACGCTCGGCATTCCCGTCCTGACCCGCCCCGGCCCCGCCCCGACCTGGGACCGGCTGCTGCGGGGGGCCGACGGCCGGAACATCGGGTGGCTGCTGCCGGCGGCACTGGCCGTCGTGCCCCTCGGTCTCGTGGCCCGGCGGCGCCGGACCCGGACGGACCTGGTCCGGGCGGGCGTGGTGCTGTGGGGCTCGTGGTTGATCATCCTGTCCGTCGTCTTCAGCGCCAGTGCCACCGTCCTCACCTACTACCTGGCCGCCATGGCTCCACCGATCGCCGCCCTGGTCGGCATCGGTGGCAGCCTGGCCTGGCGACAGCGTCGGTCCGCCGCGACCCGGATCGCCGTCATCGCCGTCGTCCTCGGGACCACGGCCTATGCCGCCTGGCTCCTCCCGTCCTCGGGCACCGGGCTGCCGGCGTGGCTCGCCCCTGTCGTCGTGGGCCTCGGCCTGGTCGTGGTGGTCGGGTTGGGGGCGACGATGGTCCGGCCCCGAGCCGTCGAGGGGTCGACCGCAAGCGCGGTCGTCGCCGGCGGGGTCCTCGCCGCCCTCCTGCTCGTTCCGGCCGCGGCGTCGGTGTCCGTCGTCGCCAACGACCTGGGACCGTTCGACACGCCGTTCCAACCGGCGGCCGTGACCGACTTCACCCGGTCCTTCTTCGGCACGCCGCTGAAGCCGCTGGCCACGCTGCCGAAGATCGAGGCGGTGCGGAACGGTGCGCCCGACCTCATGGCCACCCAGACGTCGGTCCTGGCCGCGCCCATCATCTTCGCCACCGTCGTGGTGGGCATCGCGCGCATGGGTGACCTCCGCGAAGTAGGCCGCGTCGGCGTCAAGGCGC